>DRPN01000129.1 GCA_011374625.1 Bacteroidota bacterium | reverse complement strand
GTAGCTCAGTGGTAGAGCATCAGCTTCCCAAGCTGAGGGTCGCGGGTTCGATCCCCGTTTCCCGCTCAATTATAACGGATCACAGAGCTTTTGTTGATCCTTTCTTTGACTTAAGTTCCTATTTTAAATAAATGTTCTTGAAATTGTATAGCCAAAAATAACACCATTTTCAAAAGGAATCCAACGGGACATTTCTCTTTTGGAAACGCGGGTACAAAAGCTGGTTGAAGAGTTTTCCAACAGCCAACCGGCCGGGAGACCGTATAACGCTGGGATAACCTGGCACAAATACGACTTTAAGCCTGCCGGAATTAGCCTTACCTATCCGGAATCATGGACCCGCGATACCACCACTTCCGTGAAGATAAGGACTTTGGGCCTGCAAATCTTTCCCTGGAAGGAAGGAGCACATCCTGTATTTTCTGCAAACCAGTCTAGGCTGGAGGTTTATACAGTTAAACCCGGCACCGCTGATCCCTCTTTTGCTCCACAGGTGATAAATCTGGATCAGAAGCTGGGCACAACAGCAAATCAGCAGGAGGAACCAGTCATGGGGGGTGGCATGAGTAAAACTTTACGTTATTCCTTGCTGGCCGGTGCTCTGCTATTTCTGCTTATCATTGCCGGCATGGTTATTATTCTGAAGCAAAAGCATTAATCCACATTGTGAAGTTACTCCTGGACAGGATAATTCCATGTTAAAATCTCTGATCCACGTAACCTAAGCGTATATGACAATCAGGTTCAGGAATGCTCTTACAGCCAGAAGCTATAGTTCAGTTTGAAGATCAATTGGTTGGACTCAAAAGCAAAACGGTCTTCGATATTTTTAGCCATGTTGTGGTTATAGACGATGAAAAGATCACCTTTGGGAGCAAAGGTCCAGCGAAAACGGGTATTGGCTCCGATTGATCCGCTCATATTATCATATTGTAAATAGGAACTGAGCTGCATATCCGAAGAAAAGTTCAATTGCAGTCTTCCGCCGAAGAGACTCTGATCAAAATCACCGTAAGGCAGTGTGGCGATATTTCTTTCATAATTCAGTTCGATGATCATCCACAGGAAAGGCCGCAGGAACATCTGTAACTCAATCTGATCGAGCCAACCTCCGTAAAAACCTCCAAACCACCAGGTAGCCTCTCCGTTTACCGGTCGTTTGGTAGCAGTCTCCATTTCCAGGCGGGAGCGAACCCAGTTATACCCACCTTCCGGAATGATCACACCGGGAGATATCTCAAAAGGCTCTTTCAGATACTCCCCGGCCGGCTTGATGTTAAACTCAAAACGGTCCCCGCTCTCCAGCCGGAAATGAATAGGTGCGGTAAATACGGTATAACTCTCCCAATGATTGCCGATATCGGTCACCAGGGAATAATAGGATTCGAAGAAAAACTGACGGATAAACTTAATTTTCTCAGGCCGTGGCATGTAATCTACCGAGAAGGAATACATTTTTACCCCCCGGCGCGGCACAAAACCCAGAGAAGGATTAAACTGCCCGCCAACATATTTATAGGAAGCAACGATGTCCCATTTATCATTGGGGAAATCCAAGGATGCCCCATAGGCCGAGCGGTCGCCGGTCAGGTCCTCCCGCCAATTATAAAGTCCCCACACGCCCGCTTTAAGGTTCTTATCACCTTTAAAATGACTTGTCTGATAAGTAAAATCCACACCGGCCATGGCGCTGCCGCTGCGTCCTGCCGGATCACCCATGGTAGAAATAAAACCAACGGTTGACTCTTTGAATATGTTTTGCTTAACTCTGACCACCCCCATGTTGGTGGGAGAGAGGGTCGTATCCAGCTTGCTCGTATGGGTTACCAGCGCCCCGAAATTGGTTTTATTCACTTTTCCGTTGATCTTGCCTCCGGCAACCAAAGGGACTTCCCTGCCCTGGTACAAACCGATACGCCGGCTGTTAAAAGGCAAGAGGTTGTTACGACGAGAAGATAATCCCAGTCCGAAAGAATAGATATCCGCTCCTTCCAGAAAAAACTGACGTTTTTCAGGAAAAAAGAGAGAGAAACGTGTCAGGTTGGTACGCCGTGTATCCACTTCTGTCTCTGCAAAATCGGTATTAATCGTCAACTGGCCTGTGATCTCCGGCGTAATACGCTGAATCACGTCCAGGCTCGGTTTCAGATTATATCCTGCCTCTTCTCCTGCCGAACGGGACATATCGCCCACCACCGAAGGCTTGATGGTCATCCCCAGCCCCAGGTTAAAACGGGGCAGTTTATCCAACAAACCCGCCACATATACCTGTGCTACCTTATAATCCATTTTTGCACCGCACCAGCGATCGGTTTCCTGCAACCGCTGTATCCTTCTTTCTATATTGAAACCCCATGTGTTCAAGTTTTTTCCGAAGGTCATGGACCGAACAGGGATACGTATCTCCACAGACCAGTAATTTTTCCCCCGGAAAGTTTTGGCATCCCATATCCCGTCCCAGTTCTGGTCTTCATCCTCCCCATGACGTTCAGACAAAGCATCATAACGCGCTCCGCCGGGATTTACCGCAAAAATATAACCGGTACGTCCATCCTGGTATGTATCAAAAACAAATTTTATATAATCTTCTCCCCGGAGATAAGAATCCCTGGCTTTGGAATAACTGACGATTTTGTCCGGTTGACGGTCATAGCAAATAATACCGAGGTAAATCTCCTTGTCATCAGCCATGACTCTTACCACTGTGGGAAAAGTCGGGGTAGCCCCCTCCGCAGGCTCTACCATGATCAGACTGGGAATAGAATCTATCCTTTTCCAGCAAGCCTCATTTACCCTTCCGTCGAAATGAAAACCTCCAGTATATTTTCCTGTTTTCAAAAGTGGTTTGGCCACCGTTTCCTGCGACAGAACCACAAAACTGCTATGACAAACCAAAATGATCGTAACTAGAATAAAAAGCAGCTTTTGTTTCATCATCCTCAATTTTTCTGTTTCTAAAAGTAAAACATTCATCCAAGCAAGAAAATGAAAATGTACAGTTTCTTTTAAAATTATTAATATTAAAGGATTTTTTCTTATTTTTATTGTAACGATTGATAGAAAGATCGTTAATACTATAGTTTAAGGATATTAAATAGTAATTTAGGGATATTATGAAAAGAATAATTTTTATTTTCACATTCTTCTTTATCATTTTCTTATTTACTGGGATGACTGTACCTGCACAGGAGGTAAACTACGATGAATCCAAAGTGCCTGAATATACATTACCCGACCCGCTGGTCATGGAAAACGGCGAACATATCACCTCACCCAAAGCGTGGTGGAACGAACGCCGCCCGGAAATATTAAAACTTTTCGAAGAAAATGTTTATGGAAAAGTCCCCGGGAAATTACAACATATAACATTCCATACCTTTTCTGTTGACTCGAAGGCATTGAACGGTCTGGCCACACGCAAACAAGTCTCCATACTCTTTACAGGGAATAATAGTGGTACTGGGATGGACTTGTTGATTTATATTCCAAACACCGGGAAAGAACCTTTTCCGGCTTTTCTGGGTTTGAATTTTTACGGGAATCAGACAATACAAAGTGACACCGGGATTAAAATAACCCGGTCGTGGGTAAAGAACAACAAAGCCTATGGTATAACAAACCATCAGGCTACGGAAGCATCACGGGGAGCACGTGCATATCGCTGGCCTGTAGAAATGATACTGAAACAGGGCTATGCTCTGATAACAGCATACTATGGAGATATCGATCCGGATTTTGATGACGGATTTCAAAATGGCGTACAACCCTTGTTCTATAAAAAAGGACAACATAAACCTGCTCCGGATGAGTGGGGTTCGATAGCTGCCTGGGCCTGGGGATTAAGTCGAGCATTGGATTACCTTGAAACAGACCCTGATATAGATGCCCAACGCGTTGCGGTAATGGGACATTCACGACTGGGGAAAACAGCGTTATGGGCAGCTGCCGAAGATCAACGTTTTGCACTGGCAATATCAAGCATGTCGGGATGTGGAGGTGCCGCTCTTTCACGCAGACGATACGGAGAAACCGTTGAGAGAATCAATACTTCTTTCCCGCATTGGTTTTGTACTAATTTCAAAAAATACAATGATCACGAAGACTCCCTTCCGGTTGACCAACATGAATTGATTGCCCTGATAGCGCCACGACCCGTTTATATCAGCGCGGCCGTAGAAGATCGATGGGCTGACCCGAAAGGAATGTTCCTGGCAGCCAAATATGCAACTCCCGTTTACAGGCTCCTAAGAAAAACAGGTCTGCCGGAAAATGCAGAGATGATTACAGGACAACCGGTTATGGGCACGATCGGCTTTCACATGCGCCCTGGTAAGCATGATGTAACAAACTACGATTGGCAACAATTCCTGATCTTTGCCAATAAATTCCTGAAAAATTATTTTTAATCGGTATTTATTCCCTGATAACATTATAATCAATCCTGTTTCAGGTTATCTTTGCCCTCCGTTAAAATAAACAGTGCATGGAAATAAAAGCTGAAATTATAACCATCGGTGATGAGATCCTGATCGGTCAGATCGTAGACACCAATTCAGCCTGGATGGCAGAAAAACTGAATAATGCAGGTATTTCCGTTTATCAGATCACTACCATATCCGACAACAGGGAACATATCCTGAAAACAGTGCAGGCGGCACTGGACCGCGTGGATATTGTTCTGGTTACAGGCGGTCTGGGACCTACAAGTGATGACATTACAAAGAAAACACTGGCTGAATTTTTTCATTCAAAACTGGTTCTGAACAAAGAAGTACTGGAGTCGGTCCGGAAAAGGCTGGAGGAAAGAAATATTCAGTTAAATGACCTGATCAGGGGACAGGCTTATGTGCCGGATAAGTGCCAAGCTTTTGTCAACGAGTGGGGAACAGCACCTGGTATGTGGTTCGAAACTAACGAAAAAGTCCTGATATCCATGCCCGGAGTACCCAGGGAAATGAAAGGTATCATGGATAAATATGTTATGCCTAACTTAAAGAATAAGTATAAATTGCCATCTATAGCACACAGAACATTAATTACTTATGGTACATTTGAAGCACATCTGGCCGGATTATTGGAAGATTTCGAGAAGAATTTACCGTATAATATTAAGCTAGCTTATCTTCCTTCGGCCGGCAGAGTACGTTTGCGCCTGACAGCAAAAGGAGATACCCGGGAAAAGCTGGAATCTCAGCTGGATGAACTGGAAAAAGATATGTTAGACCGGATCGGAGAGTATGTTTACGGAAAAAACGGAGACACCCTGGAACAAATAGTAGGAGAGCTTCTGAGAAAAAGCGGAAAAACCCTTTCTACGGCCGAAAGCTGTACGGGAGGGATGGTAGCTCATCTGATCACTTCCGTACCGGGATCTTCTGATTATTACATTGGCTCGGTAGTTTCCTATGCTAATGAGATAAAGATCCGGGAACTTGGGGTCCCTGAAAAAGATATCATAACATACGGGGCTGTAAGCCGGGAGGTTGTGGAACAAATGGCTGCCGGGGTTAGCTCCAGGCTGCACACGGATTACGCGATCGCTATTTCTGGCATTGCAGGTCCTGCAGGCGGCACACCTGAAAAACCGGTGGGCACAGTTTGGATTGCTGTAAAATCCCCGGAAGAAACAATTACCGAAAAATTTATTTTCGGATTTACACGTATGGAAAATATCACACGGGCGGCCTATACCTCACTGAATATGTTAAGAAAAATGTTGCTGCATGAATCTTTTCATTAATATCTTCTTTTTTTATTTGATTTTTTCAGGAAAAATACCGTATTTTGCGCTCACTTAAAACGCATTAAATTTCAACACCGAAAAAAGATGTCTAGAGTTTGTCAAATAACAGGGAAAAAGGTGGTTTCGGGAAATAATGTATCCCATTCAAAACACAGGACAAAGAGGAAATTTTATCCTAATCTTTTTGTAAAAAAATTCTATCTTGAAGAAGAAGACAGGTGGATTACCCTGAAGGTATCTGCCTCCGGATTGCGTACTATCAATAAAAAAGGACTGGGTACTGCATTGCGGGAAGCCAAAGAAAAAGGTTATATTAAAACGTATTAAATTGGTAAGATCATGGCTAAGAAAGGAAACAGAATACAGGTGATTCTGGAATGTACCGAACATAAAGAAAGCGGGATGCCTGGTACTTCACGTTATATCACTACCAAGAACCGGAAAAATACCCCGGAAAGGCTGGAACTGAGAAAGTATAATCCTATATTGAAACGCTATACCCTTCACAGGGAGATAAAATAATTACATCATGGCAAAAAAAGTTGTTGCAACACTGAAAACAGGAGAAGGTCATTCTTTTACCAAAGCCATCCGCTTTGTAAAATCCAAAAAGACAGGCGCATATACCTTTTACGAAGAAATCATCAACAAAGAACATGTGAAAGATTTCTTTTCCAAAAAATAAACGCATTACGCTATCATGAAAAGCTTCCTTTCCAAGAGGAGGCTTTTTTTGTGTTTCATCAATCTATTTTATGCAGAGATGCACGATCGTGCGTCTTTACAATGATTATCTTTGCAAAATAAATATCAGATCTGATATGGGACTGTTTTCAAAAAATAAAGAGAAAAAGGCAGTACCGGTTCCCGGGGCAGGAGAATCTGTGCCCACAAGCCTGGAAAAGGGTCTTGAAAAAACCAAGGAAAGCGTTTTAAAGAAACTGTCCAGGGCGGTAGCCGGCAAATCTAAAGTAGATGACGAAGTATTGGATAACCTGGAAGAGATTCTTATTACTTCAGATGTAGGGGTAGATACCACCCTTCAGATTATCGAACGTATCGAAAAACGGGTAGCACATGATAAATATCTTGGTACCAACGAGCTGAATCGTATCTTACGCGAAGAGATCGCTGCCCTTCTGGCTGAGCAACCGGCTGCCGAAGGCACGGGCTTCAGTCTTGAAGGATTACAGCATCCTTACGTAATCATGGTCGTCGGAGTGAACGGGGTGGGGAAGACCACCACCATTGCCAAACTCGCTTATCAGTATAAGAAAAACGGGTATCAGGTGATCCTGGGAGCTGCCGACACATTCCGTGCCGCCGCCATAGATCAATTACGTATCTGGGCTGACAGGGTGGGTGTTTCATTAGTAAAACAGCAGATGGGCTCAGATCCTGCCTCCGTCGTTTTTGACACCCTTCAGGCTGCCAAGGCCCGCAATGCCGACGTGGTGATCATTGATACTGCCGGCCGCCTGCATAACAAGGTAAACCTGATGAATGAACTGGGAAAAATCAAACGGGTTATGCAGAAAGTGATCTCCGAAGCGCCTCATGAGATCCTGCTTGTATTGGATGGCTCCACCGGCCAGAATGCTTTTGAGCAGGCAAGGCAATTTATCGAGGTGACCCGTGTAAATGCTATTGCCGTCACCAAACTGGACGGAACCGCTAAAGGCGGCGTTGTGATCGGTGTATCCGGACAGTTTCACATCCCTGTAAAATACATAGGCATTGGCGAAGGAATGGAGGATCTCCGGCCTTTTGACAAAGATGAATTTGTAGCCTCTCTTTTCCCTTCCAACCAGACCCCATAACTCTACATGCCTGTTCCACAGAATAAAAAAGTTTCCGTGATTACCCTCGGGTGTTCTAAGAACACCGTTGATTCGGAAGTATTGTTACGTCAACTTAAAGAAAGCGGCCTGCAAACCGACCATAACCCACAGAATTTCGACGGCGGCACAGTGATCATCAATACCTGCGGTTTTATCCGCGATGCTCAGGAAGAATCTATTGACATGATTCTGACTTTTGCAGAAGCCCGTAAAAAGGGAATCATAGATCAACTGATCGTTATGGGGTGTCTTTCACAAAGATATCAGGAAGAACTGAAGACCAACATTCCTGAGGTAGATCATTTTTTTGGGGTGCATGATCTGAAAAAGATCGTTGAGACGGTAGGAGGGAGGTTTCATCCGGGTTTGCTGACACACCGTTCCCTGACTACCCCGCCACATTATGCATATTTAAAGGTTTCGGAAGGATGCGACCGTACATGTGCATTCTGTAGTATACCAGCCATACGGGGACCTCATATCTCCAAACCGGTGGAGGATATCCTGACTGAAGCAAACCTGCTGGTCTCCAAGGGAGTCAGGGAGATCATGCTGATTGCCCAGGACCTCACCAGGTATGGCAGGGACCTTTACGGAAAACAGAAGCTGCCTGAGGTATTGGAAAAACTTTCGGAAATACCGGGACTGGATTGGATCCGACTACACTATGCTTATCCTTCTTCTTTACTATTGAAGATCATTCCCCTAATGAAGAATAAGAAAAACATCTGCCATTACCTGGACATTCCTTTTCAGCATATCTCGGATCCTGTCCTGAAAAAAATGCGGAGGGGGTATACGGAAAAACAAATTCGTGAGATAATTGAATACCTTCGAAAGGAAATCCCTGATTTGGCATTACGTACCACATTATTGGTAGGACATCCCGGGGAAACGGAAAAAGATTTTCAGAAACTTTTGGACTTTGTCAGGGAAATCCGCTTTGACCGGCTTGGTATATTTCCATATTCTCACGAAGAAGGCACTTATGCCGGCAGACATTATACAGATGATATTCCCAAAGAAGAGAAAATGAGACGCGTTGAAGAGATCATGAACATGCAGGAAGAAATCGCTTTCCGGATGAATAAAGAAAAAGAGGGAAAGACTTTTAAGGTATTAATAGATTATCGCGAAGAGAATTACTGGGTGGGCCGTACTCAGTACGACTCTCCCGAAGTTGATCAGGAAGTGCTGATATCATTTCGGGAAAATGCAAAAATAAAACCCGGGCAATTCCATTCTGTAAAAATCACCCGGGTTGAAAACTTCGATTTAGTCGGCGTGTTAAATAAATAGTTTCATCAGGTCACATTTCCTGTTTCTTCTTTTTTGGATTCTTTTTTCTCTTCTTCCGGTTTTGTGACCTTGATGGTTATTTCATCTTTCTTGTTGTCATAACTAACCGAAATGATGTCACCCTCCTTGATATCCGATTTAATAATGGTCTCAGCCATCGGGTCCTCCAGGTATTTTTGGATGGCCCGTTTCAATGGACGGGCACCATATTGGATGTCATATCCCTTCTCGGCAATATAGTTCTTCGTTTCCGTAGAAATCTCGAATTTGTATCCCAGATTATTGATCCGCTCATACAAACCTTCCAGCTCAATATCAATGATCTTCAGGATATCATTTCTGTCAAGAGAATTAAACAGCACCACATCATCCACTCGGTTGAGAAACTCAGGAGCAAAAGTCTTTTTCAGGGCTTTTTGGATAACGCTTTTGGCGTGTGCATCCCTGCTTTCTTTTGTAGAAGAAACAGCAAAGCCCACACCCTGACCGAATTCTTTTAGTTCACGGGTACCGATATTGGAGGTCATGATAACGATTGTGTTTCGGAAATCCACCCGGCGTCCCAGACTGTCGGTAAGCTGGCCTTCATCCATCACTTGCAGGAGGATATGATACACATCCGGATGGGCTTTTTCTATTTCATCAAGTAATACGACCGAATATGGTCTTCTTCTGACTTTTTCCGTCAACTGACCCCCTTCTTCATAACCCACGTATCCGGGAGGCGCTCCCACGAGACGGGAGACAGAAAATTTCTCCATATATTCACTCATATCTATCCGAATCAGGTTTTCCACGCTGTCGAAGAGATACTGGGCCAACACTTTAGCCAGTTGTGTTTTACCTACGCCGGTAGGACCCAGGAAGATAAAGGTACCGATTGGTTTGTTCGGATCTTTCAATCCGGCCCGGTTACGTTGGATAGATTTTACCACCTTATTTACCGCTTCATCCTGGCCGATGATCTTCTCCTTCAGTTCATCCTGCATTTTCAGCAGCCGCATTCCTTCGGCCTGAGCAATACGTTGCACAGGCACACCTGTCATCATAGCTACCACTTCGGCCACTTTGTCTTCATCCACTATCTCACGATTCTTTGACAGCTCTTTTTCCCATTTATCTTTTTCCACCTCCAGTTGATCCAGCAGCATTTTTTCCTGATCCCTGTATTTGGCGGCTCGTTCAAAATTCTGATTTTTCACAGCCAGTACTTTTTCTTTCTTGGTTTCTTCCAGCTCTTTTTCAATCTGGACAATGCGGTCGGGTACCACAATATTGGTAATATGTACCCTTGAGCCGGCTTCATCCAATGCATCTATGGCTTTATCGGGCAGATGTCTGTCTGTAATGTACCTGTTGGTAAGCTTTACACAAGCCTCCAGTGCTTCATCGGTGTAAATAACATTGTGATGATCTTCATATCTCTCCTTGATATTCCGGAGGATATGCATGGTTTCTTCCATAGTAGTAGGCTCTATCATCACTTTTTGGAATCTTCTCTCCAAAGCACCGTCTTTCTCGATATGCTGACGGTATTCGTCCAGAGTGGTAGCACCGATACATTGTATCTCTCCGCGTGCCAGTGCCGGTTTCAGCATATTGGCTGCATCCAGTGAGCCGGTAGCTCCCCCGGCGCCCACAATGGTATGGATTTCATCAATAAACAAGATGATATCGGAATTTTTGGACAGCTCGTTCAGGATGGCTTTCATCCGTTCTTCAAACTGTCCTCGATATTTCGTACCGGCCACAATAGAGGCCAGGTCGAGGGTGACCACACGTTTGTCAAACAATACACGGGATACTTTACGCTGAACAATCCTCAGTGCCAGTCCTTCCACTATTGCCGATTTCCCGACGCCGGGTTCTCCGATCAGGATGGGATTATTTTTCTTCCGCCGGCTTAATATCTGTGCCAATCGTTCTATTTCTTTGTCACGGCCTACGATCGGGTCAAGTCGGTCTTCTTCGGCAGCCCGTGTCAGGTCGATACCGAAATTATCAAGTACAGGGGTTTCCGTAGCACTTTTTGAAGAGGGGGAAGAGGGAGCTCCGCCCCTGCTGCCCCTAAAACCTTTCGATTCTTCTTCCTCTTCTTCCTCGCTCGGGAAATCAGCTGAAGCTTCTGCCTGATTGTCCAGGATTTCATCCCTTACCAACTCGTAATCTATATTCATATCATGAAGCTTGACCGTCACAAGTGAAGTCTCATCCTTTAGAATAGCCAGTAGTAAATGGCCCGTATCAATTATATCATTCTTGAGTGACTTGGCCTCAAGGTAAACCAGCTTCAATACACGTTCCGAAGAACGGAGCAGGGGAATATTATCAGTCATGCTAATCTCCAGGGGATGATCATTGCGCAAACTACCTTCTATGGCTTTCTTCAGTTCGAAAAGATCAACTCCCAATGCCAGCAACACATCTACAGCCAATCCTTCTCCGTCGCGCAATAACCCCAAAAACAAATGCTCTGTGCCTATGTAAGCATTTCCGAGACGGATGGCTTCTTCCTTACTGTAGTTCAGCACATCCATTATCCTTTGTGAAAATTTTCCGTCCATAACTATTACACCCTAATGTCCTCATTTATAAGAGATCAATAAAAATTTATCTCTTTCCCTATCTTCCTTTCATCAAAGATATAAAATAATCCGAATCATTGTAACTATTAAACCACAAATTTAATCAAAAAAGTGCTATTTTCATCATGCTCTTATAAACAGTTTTTTGTTTATAAATCTATTGCATAAATAACTTATTTCCCATAATATTTCACTACTTTTGTGCGTCCAAAATCAACAAACCGGGAAAGAACAACAATAAGTATGCCAGAACTGGAAAATATTATTAAGATCAACATCGAGGAGGAGATGAAATCGGCCTACATCGACTATGCCATGTCGGTGATTGTATCGAGAGCGTTGCCTGATGTCCGGGATGGACTTAAGCCCGTGCATCGAAGAGTTTTATATGGAATGTATGAGCTGGGGGTTCTTTCCAACCGCCCGACAAAAAAATCAGCCAGGATCGTAGGGGAGGTACTGGGAAAATTCCATCCTCATGGCGATTCGTCCGTATATGATGCCATGGTCAGAATGGCACAGGAGTGGTCACTGCGTTATCCGTTGGTTGAAGGACAGGGAAACTTCGGGTCAATCGACGGAGACAGTCCTGCCGCCATGCGCTATACCGAAGCAAGACTGAAAAAAATTGCCGAAGAAGCGCTGGCTGATATTGAAAAGGAGACCGTTGATTTCCAACTAAATTTTGATGATACCCTGAAAGAACCGACGGTATTGCCTGCACGGGTTCCTTTACTATTGGTTAACGGAGCTGCCGGAATTGCTGTGGGTATGGCTACGAATATTCCTCCTCATAATCTTAGTGAGATTGTGGACGGCCTGGTGGCACAAATCGATAATCCGGATATAACTATTGATGAGCTGATGCAATTTATCAAAGGTCCGGATTTCCCTACAGGAGGCATCATATACGGATTTCAGGGAATCAAGGATGCCTATGAAACAGGTCGCGGACGAATCCTGGTCAGGGCTAAAACCGAGATTGAAACCACCCATTCAGGCCGCGAGAAGATCATTGTAACCGAAATCCCTTATATGGTTAATAAGGCTGAGTTGATCAAGAAAACAGCCGACCTGATAAATGATAAAAAAATCAACGGCATTTCTTATATCAATGACGAATCTGACCGGAACGGTATGCGGATCGTCATTATCCTTAAAAAGGACACAAGTGCAAATGTCGTACTGAATATGCTGTTTAAATATACGCAACTACAATCTTCCTTTAACGTTAACAGCATCGCCCTGGTAAAAGGCAGACCCCGGATACTGAATCTGAAACAATTGCTTCATTACTTTATCGAACACCGTCATGAAGTGGTTGTCAGAAAAACCCGGTATGAATTGAAACAGGCAGAAAAACGAGCCCACATCCTTGAAGGTCTTCTTATTGCTCTAGATCATCTCGATGAAGTGATCAAACTCATCCGTGCCTCAAAAACGGTGGAAGAAGCACGGGATGGTCTGATGCTTGAATTTGATCTGTCTGAGATGCAAGCACGGGCTATTTTGGATATGCGCCTGCAGAAACTTACAGGCTTGGAAAGGGAAAAGATAAGAGAAGAATATGATGAATTAAAGAAGCAGATTAAATACATGCAGGAAGTGCTTGCTTCAGAAACACTTCAGATGAAAATTGTTAAAGACGAATTGCTGGAGATCAAAGAGAAATACGGGGATGAAAGAAGAACAGATATCGTTCCGGATCCCGGCGAATTTAACCCGGAGGATTTTTATGCTGATGAAGAAGTAGTCATTACCATTTCACATTTTGGCTATATCAAAAGAACCCCTCTGACGGAATTCAGACGCCAGAACAGGGGAGGGGTCGGAGCCAAGGGAGGTACCACCCGGGAAGAAGATTTTATTGAGCATATGTATATAGCTACCATGCACAATACCATGCTGTTCTTTACGGAAAAAGGAAGGTGCTACTGGCTGAAAGTTTGGGAAATCCCGGAGGGGAGTCGGTTATCCAGGGGACGCGCTATCCAGAATATGATAAATATCGACCCGGATGATAAGGTAAAAGCATACATCAATGTCAAATCCCTGAAAGATGAAGATTACATCAATTCCCATTATATCATCCTTGCCACCAAAAAAGGAGTGATTAGGAAAACCAGTCTGGAAGCCTTTTCGAGGCCACGTCAGAACGGTATAAATGCCGTAATTATCCGGGAGAACGACCAGTTGCTGACAGCAGCCCTCACCAACGGAAACCAGGAAGTATTGCTGGCAGTGCGTTCGGGCCGTGCCATACGTTTTCCTGAAAACAAGGTCAGAACCATGGGGCGTACCGCCTCAGGCGTGCGCGGAATCACTCTGAGAGGAAATAATGATGAAGTGGTTGACATGGTTTGCATCGAATCAGAAGAGCAAACTATCCTGGTGGTATCTGAAAAAGGATATGGGAAAAGATCCAGAGTGGATGACTATAGGATCACAAACCGGGGAGGAAAAGGCGTAAAAACAATCAACGTCACAGAAAAAACAGGTGCTCTGATCGCTATGAAAGCAGTTACTGACAAGGGAGATCTGATGATCATCAACAAATCCGGACTGGTTATACGAGTGCCGGTCAGCGATCTGCGTGTGATGGGACGTGCCACTCAGGGAGTGCGGCTGATAAACTTGCGAAACGGGGATTCAATCGCCGCTGTAGCATATGTTGAAGTGGATGAATCAGATGAAGAATTAATCCTTGGTGAAGGGGAATCCGAAGAAATTTCTTAAATTTCGGCAAAGATTTTGCAACCATAAACACAAAATGTTTTATTTTTGAGCGTAATATTTTTACGTATGTATCATTTTAAGTGACAATATATTTATATAAAATTTATCAACATGAAAAAATTTGGATTAATACTGATAGGAGCAATGCTCCTGAGTACTTTGGTTTATGCACAAAAAGGAAAAGTGGCTTCAGCACTTACCTATTTGGAAAACGGGGAGATCGAAAAAGCCTGGCAAACTATAAAGATTGCAGAAAAAAACCCAAAAACAGCCAACTGGTACAAGACCTTTTATGTTAAAGGAAGAATCCTACAGGCCATTACTGAATCCAAAGATTCAAAAGTTAATCAACTAGTTGAGAATTCTTTGGTTAAAGCTTATGAAAGCTATCAGAAAGCCATTAAGCTTGATGAAAAAGGAAAAATCTCTAAAACCATAGAGATTTATCTTCCTATGTTGAACAATGACTTTATCCAGATGGGTGTGAAGTCATTCAAGGATCAGAAATTCGAAGATGCCATGAAAGCTTTTGAATATGCTTTGAAAGTCGGTCAAGACAAGGTTTTTGGAGGTGTTGTGGATACAAGCTTAATTTACAATGCGGGACTGGCAGCTTACAACGGAAAATTGTGGGATAAAGCTGTCGAACATCTTTCCAAAGCCATACAGATGAATTATGGGGGGAGTTCTGCCTATATATTGCTGAAAAATGCCTATCTGGAAAAAGGAGATACCCTGAGTGCGAAAAAAACCTTGCAGCTGGGATTTGACAAGTATCCGACAGAAAGAAACATAATTTTTGAATTGATCAACTACTATTTGCTCATTGAAAATGACAGCAAGGCGGCATTGGATTATATCAGAAAGGGTCTGGAAAAAGATCCTGAAAACGCATCTTTGTATTTTGCTGAAGGATTGGCACTTGACAAGATCGGAAAACATCAGGAAGCTATCCAGGCCTATAAAGAATCTATCGCCAGGGATTCAACCTTCCTGAATTCATACTATAACCTGGGAGCGTTGATATTTAATGATGGTGTTAACATGTTCAACGAGTGTAACAAGATCATGGATAATGAAAAGTTCAAGGCTTGCGTTGCCAAGGCAGATGAAAAATTCAAAGAATCCTTGCCATATCTGGAAAGAGCTCATAAACTGGATCCAAAAGAGATAAATACAATGGAAACTCTGAAAGTTCTTTATTACCGTTTGCATATGTACGATAAACGGGATCAGATTGTTAAGGAACTGGAAGCTGTTAAAAGTGAAGCAGGTACCGGAGGAGAAGAAAAAAAATAATATATCTACATGTAGCGTAAAGGAGGGAGGTGATTATCATACCTTCCTTCTTTTTTATGTTTGAAAGTTAACATAATATTAATTATAAGACATATTATGATATTCGTTTGTCATATTTCCGGTATCCGTTTACCGGATAAGTTCCATGCCCATCCGCACCAGCCAATACAGGATCCAAATGGTTCCGAGAATCAGAAATACATTTTTTATCACCAAGGCTTTATAGTGTTTTAGCACACAGTCTATCAAAGAAATACCGGATATTATTTTAACCGTTATTTCAATAAATAAGATAACGGCAAACGTATAGATCACGGGGCCGAGAAGATGCAGTCTGAATGCGTCAGCAAAATGAAAATGCACGAATGCATTCAGCGACCTGCTCATCCCGCAGGTTGGACAACTCAGGCCGGTAAGCTCATGAAAACGACATTTCAGAATTCCGGTATCTCCTGCCTTTGTCAGAAACGGAAACACGAGAAAACCCAGCAGCAAGACTGCCCAGAATAGATAAAGGATCTTCGACGGAACAAACGCAGCAGGTTTTGGCACGTTATCCTTTTCCGGAACCGGACCTGATTTTCCCGAATTCATTTTGACAGTACATTTGTCAGAACCTCCATCGATTTATAGATCAGGAGGCTTCTTTCTGCTTCCGGGGTTGCGGAAATATCTGAAATTCGTCTCCGAATTGCTGGAGAAATTCTACGCTGAATGCCCGGAAGGTTACCGAAACCGGTAGCATGATAACGGATCCGATATACGGAATGATCAACAATATTGCTCCTACGCAACAGGTCATCAGTGAAAAGGCGATTACAGCAAGGACAACCATGATTACCAGCAGGAAAACAAACAGACCATATACCAAAAAGTACCAGAAATGTTTTCCCAGCAACTTGAGAAACACACTCCATGCCCGGGCGGCCTTTCCGCGGTCTTTGTACATAATTGGAACAACGAAATCGTTGAGAAACAACTCAATATACTTAGTAATAATTATTGTTGTCAAAAAGATCATTACTATACCCACAACGGTTCTAACGGTTGCTGCCTCCGGAAAGCCTGCATGATAAATACCCAAAAACATATTAAAAAACAACAGGAACAGTAAAAGAAAGACTGAAAAAACGATCAATCCGTAAATCAGTCTCCAGACGAAGAGTGAATTTCCCTCACTCCTGTATTCATGCCAGGGCCGGGAAACTTCTGCCTTGTTATGTACCACATTATCCAGAAACATAAATTTTCCCCGTGAACTGAGCCAGTTGAACAAGATGATCAACCCAAAGATGAAAAGAACACCAAATACGATCACTCCGGTCCACCAGATATGATTTACCAGCCAGTTCCAGGCAGTATTAGGGAATTCAGCCATGGCATCCCAGTCGACTCCGCGGGTGTGATCTTTCCAGGACGATCCCCCTCTCCCACCGTGTCCGCTTATCAGATCAGCCAGAAAGACCGTAAACCCGATGGTAAACCATTTGCCAATGTCAAACGGATGAAAAAGAATCTCTTTCATCCGGTTCCAGCCCTTTGAAAGGGGAACTGAATACGATATATTCATAACCGGTCGTCGTTTTGATTATGGGAATAAGATACTCCTTTCTCAGAATAAAACGAAATGATGTAAGAAAAAAATAAGAGGCTTCGGAAATATTGGGACGATCTCTTCTCTGCTGGTAAGGTTATCCGGAAGTTAAGGTCAATTTTCTGTTTTGCAACATGATGCATTAACTTAAAACAAAAAAGCCCGGCAAAACCGGGCTTTTTACTGATTGAAGTACTTTTTATGCTAAACGAACCTCGACGGCATTCATTCCTTTTTTGCCTTCTTTCAGTTCGAAAGTTACTTCGTCATCTTTGGTGATCTCATCCACCAAACCGGAAACGTGTACAAAATAATCTGTTTCGGTTTCCGTATCCATAATGAAACCATAACCTTTGGATTCATTAAAGAATTTTACTTTTCCTGTCTTCATTTTAAATAAAATATAAATTAATAATGGCAACAAAGGTAATCAAATTTTCGAGTCTTACCAGAAAAATTTGTTTTTTATATGAAATAAGTAAAATATCTCCACCTCCACACCAGTTTTGGCTTTCTCCTAAGTAAAAGTCTAAATCATTTTATATATGTATTTAAATAAATATTTAAATACATATTTAAATATTTATTTTAACAACAAGCTGTATCCTTTGTAATGCAAACATCAATACTGTTCTTCAATCTACATTTGTTATTTTTCATTCCTCAGTTGTCCTTCCGGGTCTTTCAGTCCCTTATATCCAGTCAGTGCACACTTCAGCGAGCCAATAGGCAAGTGAGCCTTGATCTTTACCGGGACAAAATTCCTATCGTCCGTTACCCATATTTGAAGTTGTTTCTCTTTGGTAAAGGTCTTGTTGTTTGTGGTATCCGGTACAAATTTCATACAACGCACTTTACCGAAACGTGTTCTTACCATTTCTTTTCCCTTATATTTGATACGTATATCCAGAAACTGATCGTCAAAGAAGGTAAAAAGGCTGATTATCTGATTCTTCTCAAGGTTATGTGAAAAGAGGTGTCTTCTGGCAAAATAAAAAGCGGAAAGGATATCCAGTGTATTGTCGGGTGCGGGATGATCACCCGAATTCAGACTGCGTATAAAATGCCGTTGTCGGAAAAACAGCAATTCGTTATAATAGGTATAATTGTTTTCTCTAATATTGCGTATGGCCTTGATGGGCAATCCACTAAGCATATGAATATAAGTCTCATACGTATCCTGTATGGGGGAAAACAAGGCAAACATCCCGGTCGTATGAGCCTCTGCTTTTACATGATACATATAATCATAACCTACGGGAACCAAATCAATGGTCATACTTGCCTCCCCTCCTTTTACCCAACCGTAAGCCACATCAAAATACAATTCTTCTCCTGACTGGAAAGCCGTATTGATATACGGGACCTTACCTCCGGGAAAATTTGCCGTAAAAACAGGATAGGATGACAATAGGGATAATATGTAAATAAACCATGTGATCATCTTATATTTTCTATAGTTATTTTAATGTCCCGTTCTCTTTCATTCTGGAAAAATAATTTATAGTCGCCTTTTTCACCATCGGAGCCAGTAACAGGGCTGAAGTCATGGTAGGAATGGACATCAGGGCAAAAGATCCGGAGACAAGGCTTTCCACAGCCGTCAGAGAAGCTACGGAAGCTATCAGGATGGTGACCACATAAAAAATCGTATATCCCTTCCTGGCGGCAGGACCTGCCAAAAAGTTGGAACATTTCCCCCCATAGTAAGAATATGAAAACATGGTAGACAGGGAAAAAACCAGTACTGCCAGCATCAGGATATATTTTCCGGCAAAAGGGATAGCTTCATTAAAAGCTTTTACGGTCAGTGATATTCCATTATCGTCACCTGTTTTCCAAACGTCTGTCACCAATATAGCCAGGGCTGTGAGGGTACATACAAACAGTGTATCAATAGCCGGTCCCAGCATAGCCACAAGACCTTCCCTCACAGGCTCGGTAGTTTTGGCAGCACCGTGAGCCATGGGAGCTGTCCCGATCCCCGCCTCATTGGAAAATGCCGCCCGACGGGCTCCCAGGATGATCAATCCACCCAACGTTCCTCCAAACATAGCGCTTCCATGATAATTTTCGGCATTAAAAGCATTAACGAAGATCATGGCCAGGTATTCCGGAACACGCTGGTAATGTATGATCAAGATGACCATCACGGCAAGAAAATACAAAACTACCATGAAAGGGACCAGACGGGAGGCTACCTTCCCTATACGCTTTATACCGCCGAAAATAACAATCCCCACAAGTCCTGTAATGACAATACCTGTGATCAGGTGTGACATAAAGCCGGTAGGTACCCCCGCCGGGGTAAGGACCACATCATGGAAAATGGCTGTGAGCTGATTAGCCTGAAAAATAGGAAGACTGCCAAACAGTCCGGCCAGACTAAAGAACACCGCCAACGGTAACCATTTCTTCCCCAAGCCCTCAACAATGAAGTACATGGGTCCCCCCTGTACCTCCCCTGTCCGGTCTTTTCCGCGGTACATGACAGCCAGCGTTGCGGTAAAGAACTTTGTGGCCATACCCATCAATGCCGTCACCCACATCCAGAAAACAGCTCCCGGCCCTCCGATAGCGATGGCAATTGCCACACCACTGATGTTTCCCATACCCACCGTGGCAGCCAATGCCGTGGACAATGCCTGGAAGTGATTGATCTGACCGGGATCATCCGGATTATCATACTTCCCGCATAAAATATTAACGGCATGTCCTATGTATCTGAACGGAACAAACCCCGAATAGATCAGGAAAAACAATCCGCCACCCAGCAAAAGAACCAGTAACGGTATATCCCATATCCAGTCTGCAAATGCAATGATCGCCTGCTCAATTCCACTCATTCATCATACGGTTTAAATAATCGTTTTTGAATTTCTACATATGTCTCCTGATCTGTTACCCTGTTTTGTTTTCGGGCTTTTAGTAATATTCCCCGGCCAATAATCACTATTTCAGATCGTTCGTTAATCAGCCCTCAAAAGGGGATTCCGGTTCTCTGGACATAAAATAGAGGGTCAGCCGGTCCATCAGGCGCGGCGAAAATTTACGTAAAAAGAATACCGCTTTTCCTGTCGGCGTCAGCACAACGAACCTCCGGTTATTTTTTATCCCGAAATAAATTTTCCTGGCCACCTGTTCCGCTGTCATCATCTTTCCCTCAACGCGTGGTGAAACCATCTGGGGTTTTCCCAATGCCGTCAGTGCCACTTTACGGATATTGGTGCTGGTAAAACCGGGAGCAATGATAAAAACACGAAGGCCCTTACTACGATACTCCATACGCAAGGTCTCCAGAAACCCGTGCATGGCAAATTTGGAAGCGGAATAGGCTGTCCGACCGGGCAAACCCTGAAAACCGGCCAGCGAGGAAACACCCGTTACCGTTCCTTTTGATTTAAGAAGATACGGAAGAGCAAATTTTGTACAATATACAGTCCCCCAAAAATTGGTCTGCATGACGGTATCAAAAACCTCCAGCAACATTTCTCCAAAAACAGCACGCATGCTTATTCCTGCATTATTAATCAGGATGTCTATCCGGCCGAAACGATCTACCGTTTTATCTATTAAATTTTTACAATCATTTTCTTTTCTGACATCTGTAGGAACGGTCAGAACCTTTATACCCTTCTGACGAAAATCATCCTCTATCTTTAGTAGTCTGTCCTTTGATCTGGCAGCTAGCACCACCGTTGATCCTTTTTCCCCGAAAAAACGGGCCGTAGCATACCCTATCCCTGATGTAGCTCCTGTTATGATAACAATCTTGTCTGTCACTGGTTTTTCTTTTTTAAAAAAATAAAAAACCAAATATATAATTATACGCGGCTTATTCCCACTTTTCAGAAAGAATTTATAGAAATCCCTAATAAATTCTTCCGTTATTTAACTGACTCTCATTCAATTTTATATTTCCCCTTATTCTTACAAAGAAAATCCGTTCTATTTTTTGAATTATTTTGCAAAAATAAAATAGGTTATTACCTTTGCACACCGAAATTCTGATCCAGTAGCTCAGTTGGTAGAGCACATCCCTTTTAAGGATGGGGTCCAGGGTTCGAGACCCTGCTGGATCACTAGATATTAACCCGGTTTTACCGGGTTTTTTGTATTCCGATTCACTTAGCATGCCGGTAAACACAAAGGTCTTGATTATACTATAAATGGACCTGGTGCGGAAGATATTCGGTTCCTTTCGGACTATTAACAGCCTGGCACCTGCAACAGCTTACGGGAACCAACCCCCTCTCCGGAGAGCTGGTAGGTTATCGCAACAGCATAGACCACAAGCTGATTCCCGTAGAGGATCTCCGCATGGGAATGACCGCACCGGCCAATACCCACCATTGGGTAGGATATACAGCGGCAGGGTATAGATAATATGGAGTTTAAGGAGTCAGAGATTAGAAGAGGTTGGAGGTTAGGGATGATAATGGCTTCGGTAAGTATATGCTGCGTGGCTTTGGTAATCTGTCGAGCATTACGACAGACAAGGAAACCAAAAGATGACCGAAGAATTATAAATCCATCAATAGTTTGTTCCCATCTGACCGCCTGGCGTCATTCTCAAATTTTTTGACCGTCTCAACAACATCTTTTATTAGTTGCATATCAGGAATCTGAATATGATGACTGCCTCTATTTTCCCATTGATCAAGAACATATTGTACAGTGATCTTATGTATGTCCATCGCTGGCAGGTACCCTTGTTCCCGGGAATTATCCGTCACTGTTTCAACCAGCACCCCTGCGTCCAGTAATTCATTCAATGCCCTACGAACAAGACGGATGGGTAGTTTCAACATCTCTGATATTTCATAAGATGTCATGGGGTTTTCTCCCCTGGCAAACCGTTTGACAATCACTGTGGCAATCAACACCAACACTTTTTTATATATGGCAATACTTATGTTTTCCGTATCCGCCTCAAACTCATAATGTCTTACATTCTGATAAGCAAAAGAAAGCTCAGCGCCAAACAATACAATAAGCCAGCTTACCTGAAGCCATATCATAAACAAAGGAAGAGCGGCAAAACTACCATAGATAGCATTATAGCGGGATACGCCTACCTGAAAGTGTACATACCCCCATTGTACTATCTGGAATAAGGTTCCGGCTACGATACCGGCCAACAAGGCTGCCCCGAATTTCACTTTGGTATTAGGCATGATCAGATAGATCATCATAAAAAGCAGCCACATCATAAAATATGGAGCAAACCGAATTATGCTGATGAACACAGGCCCCAGATACCCCATAACCGGGTTTCCCTGACCTGCATTTCCAAAACGGGACATGATAAAAACCGTGACACTCCCCGACAAAAACATCAACACCGGAGCAATCAGTAAAATGGCAATATAATCACTGAATTTCCTGAAAAAAGAACGTGATTTATTAATCTGCCAAATATTATTGAAGGCACTCTCAATATTTGATAACACCTTGATCACCGCCCAAAAAAGAAGCACTAGGCCAAAACCGGCGATAAAACCTCCTTTGGTGATCTCCAGCATTCTATTAGCAAAATCTATGGCCCAGTTTAATACTTCTTTCTGACCCTGAAAATTATTCATCAGTTCCTGGGTGACCCTGGCTTCAAGACCGAAGCCTTTGGCTATCCCGAAAATCATGGCCAATACCGGGACAATAGACAACAAGGTGTAATAAGTAAGTGCCGAGGCGCGTACTTGAACTTTATCTTCAGAAAATCCCCTGAATGCCAGTACAATAATACGTAACTGACGATAAAAAAAAGATTTATGCTTTGGCAGCTCTTCCAAGGGAATCCGCCAGATATCCACCGAGATAAAATGAATCAGACTGGTAATAATGTCTTTGAACTTTTTCACTGCCGATCATTAATTAAAAGACTACCCGAAAAGCATTTGGTCCTTGTAAGAAATGGCTTTGAGGTATAAATATAAGCAACTTCTCCGAATTTTCTTTTTGAAATGTGTATTTTTACCACCTCTCTTAACAGAAAAAAATGAATATTCAACATCTGGAATTTACGGAAGGAGCGGAAAATGCAAGAGGCATTGCCGTGATCATTGATGTGTTCAGAGCTTTTTCCACATCCTGTTATCTGTATGGTCAGGGAGTTCAAAATATCCTGGTTACAGATTCGGTGGAAGATGCCTATCGTTACAGAACAGACCATCCGGACACCCTTTTAATTGGTGAAAGAAATGAACAAATAATTAATGGATTTGATTATGGGAACTCCCCCTCTGCCATTATCAAAAAGGATTTCAGAAACACCACTGTTATTCTGACCACCAGTGCCGGCACCAAAGGTTTGGTAAAAGCCTCCCGTGCCGACAGGGTGCTGGCAGCCGGATTCGTCAACGCACCGGCGACAGCTGCTTTTATAAGTTACCAGAACCCGGAAACCGTCAGTTTGGTGGCCATGGGGTATAATGCAGTTATCCCTGCAGATGAAGATCGTCTTTGCGCTGAGTATATCAGCGCTTTGCTGGAAGGGAAAAAACCAGATTTTCAACCCATGAAAGAAGTAATCAGAAACGGTACGGGAGCCCGCTTTTTCGATCCGGAAAACCGAAACTCTCCTGAAGAAGATTTTTCCCTCTGCCTGCAGCCCGGACGCTTTCCATATGTTCTGGAAGCCATCCCATGGAGAAATTTTATCTATCTGAAAAAAACCGAAATTAATCCATAATTTCAAAATGACAGAGACAGAAGCCGTCGTCAAATCCATTCAACGCCCCACCCTTTTGGTGAATGAATCCATCTGCCGCAAAAATATCGAAAGGATGTCTGCCCTGGCACAACGTAGCAGGGTTATTTTCAGGCCCCACTTCAAGACCCATCAATCAGCCTCCATCGGAAAATGGTTCAGAGACAGCGGAGTATCTGCCATAACGGTTTCCAGTATGACGATGGCCCGGTACTTTGCCGGTCATCATTGGAAAGACATCACAGTGGCTTTCCCCGTAAATCTGCGGGAAATTAATGAGATCAATGCACTGGCTGAAAAAATTCATCTGAATCTCCTTGCAGATCATCCGGCAGTAGTAAAGACCCTTGCCGGACAACTAAAACATGAAACAGGAATTTTTATTGAGGTGGATACGGGTTACCATCGTACGGGTGTAAACTGGGAGAATACGGATTTGATCGATGCATTACTGGAAACAATCGGTAAGTCCGGGATTTTACGGTTTCAGGGATTTCTTTCGCATACAGGGAACACTTATTCGGCCTCTTCAGCTAAAGAAATAAAGAAACTGCACCGGACGGCTACAGATAGAATGAACTTTTTAAAAGAAAGATACCTGAGTTCTTTTCCTGATTTAATCTTGTCGCTGGGCGATACACCGTCATTCAGCATGATGGACACTGTCTGTGATATTGATGAGATGCGGCCCGGCAATTTTGTTTTTTACGACCTGATGCAACAGCAGCTGGGCGCCTGTTCCTGCAAAGATATTGCCATAGCGGTAGCATGTCCCGTGGTGGCTTCCTATCCGGAGAGAAATGAATTGGTCGTTTATGGCGGTGCTATCCATTTTTCAAAAGAACACCTGATGCAGGGAAAACAAAAAATCTATGGACTGGCTGTCCGGTTTACGGAGAATAAATGGGTGCCGCTGGAACCGGCTGCGCCACTGACAGCCTTATCTCAGGAACATGGAATACTGCATATGGACAACCGGCAAATAGCTGCTTTTCAGCCCGGTGATCTGATGTATATTCTTCCGGTGCATTCCTGTCTCACAGCAAACCTCATGGGGAAATATCTGACTACCACGGGGAAAGAGCTAGACCATATGAACAGATCACATGAACCTCTTCATTCATGAATATTTACGTGAATAATAAATTATGAGTAAGCTCCGGGAAAAAATTAAAAATTATTTCAAAAAGAAAAAGACCCTCTCCATCGTTTTGGATTTTCTGTTTTATGTCCTGATAATATTGTTCATTATCCCCGGCACCCGGAAAACGATCCTGCCTGTTTTCATGCGTACCATCCTGCATCCGCCACTGAAAAACGTATCCACCATACCTTTGCAAAAGATCACGGAAAATGATTATCAATGGCCCCTGAATAAATTGGACGGGAAACAGGTTTTTCTTGGTGATTTCAAACAACAGGTCTTGTTCATCAATTTCTGGGCTACCTGGTGTCCTCCCTGCCGGGCAGAAATGCCGGGGATCCAAAAACTTTATGAAAAATATGGCAATAAGGTGAAGTTTCTCATGATTACCGCCGAAGATCCCGGCAGTGTAAAAGCATATATCAAAAAAAACAGTTACACCTTTCCCATTTATCTCCAGCAATACAAAGCCCCTGCTGTATTCCGGTCCAATTCCATCCCAACCACCTTTATTGTGGATGCAAAAGGGGGCATTGTGCTGTTACACAAAGGGGCCAGTAAATGGAATTCCGGGAAAATTGAACATCTGCTGGATACACTGATTGCCGAAAAGTAAAAAGAGAAACGGGAGAGAAAAACCGGCTATAGCTGTTTATTCGAACAACCCGGAGATTTCTTCCTTGCTCAGTTTTTTAAGCAGCGATTCTTCCGTCTGCAGGGTATTCTCAGCAAGATGGGTTTTTTTCTGCTGATAAAGCATGATTTTCTCCTCGATGCTATCCTTGCTGATAATCTTATACACCATCACCTTGCGGGTTTGTCCGATACGATGGGTACGGTCTACGGCCTGTTGTTCCACTGCCGGATTCCACCAGGGATCCAAAATCATGACATAATCGGCTGCCACCAGGTTCAGCCCAAACCCTCCGGCCATGATTGAGATAAGAAAAACACGTATATCTTCTTTTTCCTGAAATTGCTTAACGGCTTCTTTCCTTTTTGTCTGGGTAACACTTCCTGTTAACATAACATAAGGTACACCTTCTTTCCTGAATTGATGCTCAAACAACTGTAACACCTTTACAAAAGAAGAAAAGATCAGGATCTTGTGTCCCTCACTGGCAACGGTACGAATCATTTCCATTGCCTCCTCAAACTTTCCTGAATCACCCGGATAAGAAGGCTCTACAAGTACGGGATGATTGGCTGCCAGACGCAATCGTGTCAGACCCTGCAGGACAGGGATCATCATTTTGGAAGCACTTCCCTCACTCATAAGCTTCAATACGGCATTACGTACTTTCGCCTTCTCTTCTTCATAGAAAAGTTGTTGATCATCACTCATCTCCGTAAAGATCTGTTGTACGGCCAGGTCAGGCAGATCGGAAGCCACTTCTTCCTTGGTGCGACGCAATAAAAAAGGTTGTATCAGCAATCGCAGTTTCTGTAAGGCTTTCTCATCCTGTTGTTTTTCGATGGGAGAAACAAATTTTTCCTGAAAAAAACGGTAGTTCCCCAATAAACCCGGGTTGATAAACTGCATCTGAGCCCACAGATCATTAAGCGAGTTCTCCACAGGGGTTCCGGTAAGCACGATTTTCTGAGAAGCACGTATCTGCATAACAGACTTAAAAATAAGAGAATCCGGATTTTTAATGTAACGACTTTCATCCAACACAACAAGGTCAAACACTCTTCGTGAAAAAAGTTCAATGTCTTTACGTAACAAACCGTATGTTACCAGGACAACATCATATACATCAAAATATTCAAAATATTTTTCCCTTTTCGTCCCGGCGTAAACAAAAACCCGCAATCCGGGAGCAAAACGATTGATCTCTTCTACCCAATTAAATACCAGCGACTTGGGCACCACAATCAGACAAAGGGTGGTACTCTCTCCCCCGGTATATTTATTTTCCGTACTTTGCTCTTCAAACAAACTTAACTGTATAGCTTCGTCTTTTTGGGGTTCCCTTCCGCCGGATACTGATATCCCCTTTTTATTTTTATGCTTTGTAATCTTCCGGATCAGGGCAATGGATTGTACGGTCTTGCCAAGCCCCATATCATCAGCCAGACACCCTCCAAAACCATGTTTCCTCAGGTTCATCATCCATCCGTATCCTTTTCGCTGATAAGGCCGCATGTCTGCATTAAAACCTTCCGGCAAGGGATAAGCTTCTTGCTTCTCAAGCATAGATATGATCCTATTATGGATATCATGCCTGTCAGCCACCCCGGGTGTTTTCTCCAAGAGTGAAAGATGATGCTTCCGGATTCTTATCTCTTCGCCGTTAAACTCTCCGAATTGTAACAGGTCTTCATATTCAGCAAACCATTCCTTCGGGATAACAGCTACAGAACCATCCGGTAATACATACTCCCGGATCTTGTTCAGGATATGATCTTTCAGGCGTATGAAAGGGATTCTGTACGACCCGAACTGCACTTCAGCCCGTAAATCAACCCAGTCGATCAACCGCTCGTCAGAATCATGGACCTTGCTTTGCATTTCTATTCTGACGGGATCAAGGAGATACTCTTTATTTGTCTTTCTGTGGATTATAAAACCTTCCCGTTTCAGTTCCTCCGCAACACTATTCAGGAAGGTGATCATTTCATAATGCTGATAAGCAGGATCCCCGGATTTACCGGCAGGCAGGAAAATACCCGGTATGTCTTCGGTAAAGCCCAGTTTTTGTAATACCGAAATCTTTTTTCTTTCCTCCTTCTCATCCCTGGATATTCTAAAAAACCGGTAATCACGATAACCTTTCTCTTGCAATGTAACAAAAACTTTCCGGGTTTGGTTTGCACGAATCACCAGGTCATCATAACGAAAAGTCAATACCAGTACCAGGAGGCCGTTCATCCCCGTCTCAAGTGTTAGTTCAGGCACAGGTTCGGGATGGCGATCTATTACATCAAATCCTTCGGTAATTACCTGATAATGCAGCAATGCATCCAGAATAAAGGTCTGATAGTACTTTTTCTCCAGCTGCATCGGAATACTGATGGTTTCCTTGGAAAAGAATGGTTTCAGTTTTTTCCCTTCCATATCTTCCAGAAGGTAAAGTCTCCCTTCCATCATAAGGACACAGGGCTTGTTTGCAAGAATAATATGACTTTTATCCTTCAGGGATATTTCCTTTTCCGCCTTTTGCAGGGAGATAAAATATTCAGTACCTTCTTCCTTTTTAATGAAATGAAACTCAACGAATATTTGTTCATGGTCAGGTATAATACAATCATCGTTATAAATACTGGAGGAAGAAGATTCGTGAAGAAAAATTTTAGTATCAGCATCTTTCAGCAACCTCGTAATGGCTACCAGCCTCTCTTCAATATAGGGCCGTATAAAATGAACGATCTTTTTCTGATCCAAAGATTGAAAAAATTCTTTCAGGTTGATCCTGGGATCTTTATGAAAGATTTTCCTGAGGGCATGGTCTTCATATTCACCGGTGATCCGGATGATTTTGCGCTGTACCTCCGACAACTGTTCTACAGCCGGGTCAGGATGATTCGGCAGGATCCTCCTGTTGATAACATACTTGCCTTCTTTCTTCTCATAATCTACAATATAGGGCAGAAATATATACCCGAACACCTTGTGTTTTTTGATAAGCAGGACAAAACGTTCCATCACTGTTCAGGTACATTCGGATAAAAAGATAAAATATTCATCCCATAAAACTAATAAGGACAGTACGGGTAGATACCTCTGTAGGAAGGGACATTCATTGGATAGAAAGGACTGTAAACAGCTGGTTCAGAATAGCGGAACTCCGCCCCGAAAAAAATATTATCGGATATCCGGTAATTCAAACGAAGTGAATAGCTATCCGGTATGTAATTCCTGTAATAAGGAGAAATGTTTTTGTCCTGATTTAGATTTTTCACAACAGTCCCCGTAAGAGAAACACTGGGACGTATAAAATAGGTACCCTGTCCGTAGATCACCACATGATCCATAGGTAAATAGAAAGTATTTCCTGCGGACTCTGCCGGATTGTTCCCACGAACCGGGAAGGTGTGTTCCAACATAATCACTCCGGAAAGATGGAACCTTGGTGATAAGTAATAGCTTAAGCTGGGAGCAAAATAAGATGAAAAAGCATGACTCCCGGCAAAGTTCATATAACTGGTGCCTACCTGCACTCCGTACCGGATACCGGGTTGTTTATCATTACCTGATTTATGCTGATTATCCTTGAAATACTTCTCGGGACCCGGGGCCGGAAGTAAATAAGCATACGGATAATGAAGGTACGGGATCTGCCCTTTCACGCTGATACTCATAAAAAAAACAGCGATCAATACCAAACCTTTCTTCTTGAAGTCTTGTTTCATATGACAAACCTACATAAATTTTTTCAGAGGAAAAATAATACATTTATGGAAAATGTTTTCATTCCGGGGAAAAAATGATCTTTGTATTCATTTTTTTCGCTCATGTCATACGCTCACTGCGTTCGCTGGCATACAATGGTCATACGCTCG
>DRPN01000132.1 GCA_011374625.1 Bacteroidota bacterium | reverse complement strand
CCTACCAGGGTCTTTTGATCCAGCGGGTTTCCTATTTTATGAATAACCTGTTCATAGGCATTGAGCAGTCTCTTTTTTACATCATCATAAACGTCTTCGTGGATGATCAGACGGCGGGTAGTGGTACAGCGTTGTCCGGCGGTGCCCACAGCCCCAAAAACGATAGCAGGGATAGCCAGGTCAATATCTGCATGTTTGGAGACGATAATAGCATTGTTCCCACCCAGTTCGGCGATCACGCGTCCCAGTCTTTTGGCGATCCTTTCGCTCACATGTTTCCCCACGGCTGTCGAGCCGGTAACGGAAATCAAAGGAACCCGTTTGTCGGCCAGAAAGTTATCACCCATCACGGACGACCGGGCAATCACCAGGTTAAAGACCCCTTCGGGCACATTGTTTTTCTTCAAAACGGAAGCAATAATATTTTGAGTAGCGATCGCTGTCAGAGGTGTTTTTGAACTGGGTTTCCACACCACTACATCACCGGCTACGGCAGCAATCATCGCATTCCAGGCCCAGACGGCAACGGGAAAATTAAAGGATGTGATAAGACCAACGATTCCCAAGGGATGATACTGATCATACATTCTATGTTTAGGTCTTTCCGACTGCATGGTAAATCCGTATAGCTGGCGGGACTGCCCCACGGCAAAATCGCAGATATCTATCATTTCCTGCACTTCGCCCATTCCTTCCTGGTAAATCTTGCCCATCTCCAGGGTCACAAGTTTTCCAAGGTCCTTTTTATGTTCACGCAAAGCCAAACCTATCTGTCTGACCACCTCTCCTCTTTTAGGAGCAGGCACCAAACGCCATTCCTTAAAAGCTTCCTGAGCGTTCCTGATCACCTTTTCATAATCTTCAATCGTAGCATTTTTCACTTTGGCAATGGGTTTTCCGTCAATAGGGGATATTGATTCTGTTAACGGTCCGTTCGTGTCCACCCAGGTTGTACCGGTAGTAACACCCGGGTTAATATCATGGATACCAAGCTTTTGTAACATTTTCTCAATTCCGTACTCTTTCCAATTCATGCTTTTGTCGGTTTTATGGTTAATATAAATTATTAAATATAGTAGTTAATTAATAAAATATATGTGATGAGTAACATGATTTTTAGCATTTTTTATGAATATTTATGCATTATTTTTGTGCTCAAATTTTGTATAACCATAAACCAGATCATTATGCCAAAAGGAATTTACCATGTACCCACAGCCAAAAACGAGCCTATTTTAAGTTATGCTCCCGGCACGCCGGAAAGAAAAGCCATTGAAGAAGAGATTAAGTGGATTTATAACAATGTCATTGACATTCCGATGTTTATCGGAGGGAAAGAAATCAAGACCGATAAGAAAGTACGCGTTTATCCGCCCCACAAAATCGACCACACCCTGGGCTATTATTATCAGGGAGGAGAGGAAGAGGTACGGAAAGCCATTGATGCAGCGCTGGCGACAAGAGAGAAATGGTCTGGATTAAGCTGGGAACACCGAGCTTCTATTTTCCTCAAGATCGCCGACCTGATTTCGGGGCCTTATCGTCACAAGCTGAATGCCGCCACTATGATCGGTCAGTCCAAGAATGTTTTTCAGGCCGAAATTGACGCTGCCTGTGAGCTGGCTGACTTTTTCCGCTTTAATGTGCAGTATATGACCGAGCTTTATAACCAACAGCCTTCCTCTGCCCCACAAGTATGGAACCGGATGGAATATAGACCGCTGGAGGGTTTTGTATTCGCACTCACTCCCTTCAACTTCACTTCTATTGCAGGAAATCTCCCCACAGCTCCGGCATTAATGGGCAATGTGGTTGTCTGGAAACCATCCAAAACCGCTATTTATTCAGCCCATATGTTGATGGAAATTTTCCGGGAAGCCGGACTCCCTGACGGAGTCATAAACCTGGTATTTGCTACGGGGCCCACCGCCGCCCGTGTAGTATTAACCCACCCGGATTTTGCGGGGTTTCATTTTACCGGCTCCACGGCCGTATTCCAAAGCATCTGGAAGATGATCGGAGAAAACATCAAAACCTACAAGTCCTATCCCCGCATAGTAGGCGAAACAGGAGGAAAAGACTATATCCTGGTTCATCCTTCGGCCAATAAAAAAGCAGTGATCACAGCCATTATCCGGGGTGCTTTTGAATATCAGGGACAAAAATGTTCGGCAGCTTCCAGAGCCTATATCCCGGAGACTATGTGGAAAGAGATGAAAAAAGAACTGGTTGCAACCGTAAAAAAACTTAAAATGGGGCCTCCGGAGGACTTTACCAATTTCATCAATGCAGTCATTGACGAACCCTCTTTTGATAAGATTACCAGTTATATTGAGAAAGCAAGAAAGTCCAAAGAAGCGGAGATTGTCGTTGGCGGAGGGTATGACAAGAGTACAGGTTATTTTATCGAACCCACCATAATCAGGGCTCTGGATCCACATTATGTCACCATGGAAGAAGAATTGTTCGGCCCGGTGATCACTATCTACGTGTACCCGGATGATCAGTTTGAGGAGACTATGGATGTGCTCGACAGTACCTCTATCTATGGGCTGACCGGGGCTGTTTTCGCACAAGACAGATTAGCCATCAAACGGGCAACTGAACGTCTTGTCAATACGGCCGGAAACTTTTATATCAATGACAAACCTACCGGCGCTGTTGTTGGACAACAACCTTTCGGAGGAGCTCGTGGCTCCGGCACCAATGATAAGGCCGGCTCCATACTAAATCTGCTTCGATGGGTGTCACCCCGCTCTATAAAAGAAAATTTTGTTCCACCGGAAGATTACAGGTATCCTTTTATGGGATAAGAAATTAAACCTCCCACAATTTTTTATAACCGCAATATGAATTCTATTGCGGTTTTTTTATTTTATAAAACAAATTCCCCTTATTTTTATTAATTTTACATCTGAAAACATTAAATCTATGGATTCTCCTTTGCTTAAAAGGATTTTTTACTTTCTGAAGAACAAATATGTTCTCACGCTGTTGCTTTTTATTATCTGGCTTTTACTGTTCGACAGCAATAACTTGCTGGACAGGATAAAACAGATAAGGGAACTGAACCAACTGAAAAGTGACAAAGAATATTATCAGAAAAAAATAAAGTTGGACTCCCGCAAGCTGAAAGAACTGAAGACGGACGACAAGAGCCTGGAAAAATTTGCCCGAGAACAATATCTCATGAAAAAAAAGAATGAAGATCTTTTTATTATCATTGATAAAGACAGGTAACACATTTTAAATTCCAAGACTATTGTTTATCAATAAATTGACAATTTTTTCTTTCCCGGATTTCTGTCCAGCTTTCTTAATATCTTCAATAACCCCCTTGACGCCCGGGGAAGAGATGATATACCTGCATCTGAGAGTATTTCTCGCACAGCTATTGTCACCGGTTTCTTGCTAAAAAAATACGCATGACTGTAATTCAAATATTTTATCACTCTAAAAGTATCAAACCAAAAATAAAAACGTTTCAGGTAAGTTTTTTCCGCAGATACATTTTCTAAAATTTCATGAATTTTTCGGATAAACTGTACATGTCCAAGAAATCCCTGTACTGACAGGGGAAAGCGATAAAAGATTACCTCAGGATTTATATTCTGTGTGTAAAGTAAAGGTATAAGAGAAAAAAAACGAACCAGTTCCCGGAAAGCCTCCGGATCATAAGTCAAAAAATCTCTTTTCTTTCCGGCAAGAAACTTCTGTATTTCCGGACCTGTTCCAAAAGGAACCTTCGTCCGCGGGCGTGGTGAAGGGATTACTCTCGTCTCTGTCAGGTCGGCAAAATTTCCCTGTTTTATTATCTTCCGGAGAAAATAAAAATCTTCTCCTCCTTGTCGTATGTTCATTCCCCCCTGTTTGACATAGGCATCAGCTCTGACAGCAAAAGCTGAACCAATAGTATGAAATGCAAAAGGATATCCGATAAACCGCAGTGCATTGACAAAATAACGAAGATGCAGTTCGTACTGGATGATCGCTTCATAAACTTCCGGAGTAAACGCTGTTCCCTCCACCGGATGTTCAAAATAGATCGAAACACCGGTAATCTCCGGTTTGCACATGAAAAAATCTTCAAGGGTGGTAAGATAATTTGGATCTACCAGAGTATCAGCATCCAGTGAAGTAATGATTCCATCCGTATTTTTTGTCAATACGAACCTTCTTACTGCCTCATCCATACCTATTTTCCTGGCCAACCCCACCCCGGCCTTTTTCGCAGGAAGGTTAGAAATAAAAACCGGAAAAAACCGAATTTTATCGCGATGCTCCTCCTTTATAAAGTTTTCTATTTCCTGCAGAGTATGCCGGTTTCTGACAACTACTTCCGGAGGATCCTTTTCCGAAGCATTAATAACAATGATCACTTCCACCGGATTCCGGGGTAAAGAACAGGAAGAAATGGATGACAAGGTATCTGTCACCCGGGCTTCGTCATGGCAGGGTATTACGATAACATTGTTAAGATGTGGCCGGGGGGGCCGGTCTATGAGTGCAGGAAAAGAGACCCGGCGTCTTAGATAGGTCTCCAGTGCCTCCATGTTAATTGGCATTCAACACGGAATCCCTGATGGATTCGTACTTTTTATTCAATCCTGCCAGAACATCCTGTGTAACATCCAGATCCTTATCCCCAAAAAGGATGGTTCCACCAAGTGTGGTTGTGCTTAAAATATATTTATAATGATGTGCTTTTGCATATTCATCAAGATAATCCATTATACTGTACAATACCTTTCTCGTACTTACCTGCTGCTCTTCCATCAGTTTGGAGGCAAGATCATCTTTCATTTTAAGTATCTCCTGCTGTTCCTGCGAAAGTTGCTGTTCTATTTTCTGGGCTTCTGAACGTGTCACCAGTCCCCTTTTCAGATTATTTTGATATTCAGTTACTTTATTTTGCCACTTCTTTCCTCTAGTGTTTAACTTATCTTCCGATGTCTTCTGCTTATTACCAAGTTTTTGCTGCAGATCGACTGAGAAATCATAGTTGGCCATAAGTGTGTCCATATTTACGTATGCTATGGATAACGCAGGATTTCCGGCAGTATCTGCCCGGGCTGTAACATTTGTTTTCTGAGGACTGCTTTCAGAATGGGTAAAATGCAGAACAAATAAAACAATAACAGCAATGATAAGGATAACATTAATGATCAGTGAAGTTTTCTTCATCGTTTTTGGTTTTTATTTATCCCACAAAGATATACGATTTCCTCTTTCCACAAACATCTCATCAGGAAAAAATAATATTCCCGCAAACAATTCCGGATGCCTGTAACAGATCAAAGTTTTAGGTAAAAGGATGGTGTTGAACGATATCCGTATCTTTGGAAAATAATTCTGTAAAAACCGGTTAAAACTCGGGACAGGGAATAGCGTGGATTTTTCTTTTTTTATATTGTGTTGTCTTGAATTCGTACATAAAGGAGATCTCATGAGAACCTCCTGTAGACATAACCAGACGTGAAATCGTAAAATCATAACTGTAACCCACATGAATCTGTTTGTTTTTATATCCCACGAGGATAACCATTGCATCCCGGTCGAGATACCCTTTCACTTCCCTGAACAGGGGGAATCCCCGATACCAGAATCCAAACATCAGAGGGCTTTTATACCAGTATAATCCCATATCCAGTTGTTTGAAGCTGCCTTGTGATTTAAAAAGGAATGCCAGGGAGAGGCTCTCTTCTATCGGTTTTAATAACCGGCCCTTACGGATCACCTGTGCCCCACCATAGACAGACACTTTGACGGGCAGTTGGCCGGCATCCCCATACAGAGACTGTTTAGGTCTAAGCAAATGATCCACCGAAGTCCCAAACCAATATTTATCCGTATAGGCTAATACGGAAGTTTCCGCATCAATATCTCCGACATTGTCAAAGGGAGGCTGTTCGGTAGGGGGCGTATTTCCCCCCGGCGACAATTGATCATTAAAAATGAGTCGATAGAAGTCGAGAGACAGTTGGGTATATTTCACCTGTATGCCGGGTCTGACGTATATATCTTCAGTGACCTGAATGTTATAGGAATAGAGCAACCCCAGATTCAGATTACTTAAATGACCCGAGCCGGCGACATCGTACAAGGCAAGAAAACCTACGCCTGAATTGAAATTGTGAAAATATTTATCAAAAGAAAAACTATAAGTCGTAAAAACCCCGGGAATGGCAGGCCACTGGTTCCGGTAATTCATCACAATCCGGTTCTCTTCGGTAGCTCCGGTAAAAGCAGACCCGAGATAGAGGGGATTGGCATAAAACTGGGAAAACTGGGGATCCTGGGCAAAGAAAGGTGTGGCAAAAACCATCCCCCAAAAAAATATGACCGAGAATCTTTTCACCAATATGTTCGTTATTAGCTTCTTATAAAATATAACCCTCTCTGAATGCCCAAAAAAAAGCTAATTGTAAAAATTACGTTGTTTAAACGTACATTATAATTTATCTATTAGTTTCAATCAGACCCTTTTAATTTACACCAAATGTAAAAAAATAAGTTAAATAAATAATAAAATATATTGATAAATAAATGCATTTCATACGCAAACGGAAAAAGTAATCCTACTTTTTCCGTTTAGAAATAAGTATTATTCGGGTAAATATACGTTATCCTGAACGCAAAGATTATTATCACCGGAAAATTTTATTACGTAGGCTATGCTTCTTAGCCGGCTTTACGATTAATTTTTCTTTTTGATCAATGTTACATTTCCAAAGCGCACGAAGGGTTTCCCATTGGAAAAAGTTCCATTAGCTTTCCAGATATATACATCGGGTTTAGCCATTTTATCAAGGATATAGCCATCCCATCCTCTTTGTAGCTCATTACTTGTAAAAATCAGTTCTCCCTTACGATTGTATATTTGCAAGTGATACTCTGAAACACCTTTCCAAACAGGGTGGAAAACTTCATTTGCTCCGGGAGCCTCCGTAAAATAACCGTCGCAGGGACCATTGGGATTGGGAATGAAGGCATTGGGAAAACGGATATAGTACATGCTGTTTTCAAAAGCATTTTTCACCACAAAAGTATCCTTACATCCCTGTGGTGACCACACTTTCAGCACTATGTTAAAAGGCCCTTCCGAAGAATAATGATGCACGGGCTCTGCCTCTTCCGAAAAATGACCATCTCCGAAGTCCCAGAGATATTTGGTGGCATTTTTCGAATTATTATAAAAAGTGATTTCTGTTTCAGGAACCGTTGCATGCCGTGGGTATATTTCAAATTCAGCCTTGGGTGCTTCAAAAACCGTTACGGTATCCGTGCAAATATCTTTCTGTCCCTGCCTGTTTGCACCGGTCAGTGAAACAATATAAGTACCGGGTTTTTCAAAGATATAGTTTGTCTTCTCATTTTGAAATACCACCGGTTTGTTGCCTATGGTCCATATATATCTTTCACAATTTTCAGATTGATTGATAAACCGGACCTGTAGAGGGGGACATCCTTTTTTTGGGAGAACCTTGAATTCAACATGCGGAAGAACTTCATCTGGGGAAGTTTCAGGGGATAATTCCGTTGTTTTTGTATCTGACCCGGTTGTTTCGGTGATTTTTCGCCCTAAAGGAATCTCATTTGGCGGATAATTCTCGCCTGCATTCTGTTTTGCTTCCGTTTTATCCACTGCCTGTACCGTATCGAAAGGTTTTTTTTCTTCCGCCCTGTTATCCCCATATGTCGTCTTTTCTTTTCCCTTTTTGTGAATATCCACGACCCTGTCCGGTTTCTCTGTCTGTTTTTCAGAGGAAATTTTTGCCGGTATAATATCACTGTTTTTTTCAGAGGATTTCACTGAACTTGCTTTTCCCAGTTCCAAAGAGGTTTTCGGAGAGTGTGCGTTGTTGTCCGGCGTATGTATTCTGACCCCGAAATAAATCCCGGCAGAAACCACTACGAGAGCAGCAAGATAGTATATATTAAGATGTGTGGGAGAAAATTGCAAGAATTCAATCCACCGCATTTTTCTGAGCACACGTCCCCACAAGGACTTTGAAGGAGTCACCCGGTAACCTTCAAACTCCGTCCTAACCCGGTCTTCTATATTATTGTCCTTATTCATTCTTTTCATTATTCCGGATTGCGATCCGGCTCATATTATCCAGCTTACGCCTGATCATTTTTTTTGCTCTGGAATACTGAGACTTGCTTGTATTCACATCAATCTCCAGCATTTCAGCAATTTCCTTGTGTTTATATCCTTCAATGGCATATAGATTAAAGATCATCCTGTAGCCTGGAGGAAGGCTTTGTATAACTATTAAAAGTTCTTCGCGGGTAAAGTCATATCTATCCGGGGCATCTGTATGGGGAGAATCATACATGGACTCAATCTCATCATAATACCTGTATTTCAGATTCTTATGGTAATATGTAATGGCCGTATTAATCATTATCCTTCTCATCCAGTTAAAAAAGGAGCCTGTTCCCGAAAACTCTTGCAGGTGGAAAAACACCTTGATAAATCCTTCCTGCAAGATATCTTCCGCCTCTGCGATATTGGCGGCATAACGGTTACAAACACCTAAAAATATATCAGCATAGCGCTCATACAGAATCTTTTGTGCCCGCCTGTCCCTTTTTATACAAAGCCTTATGATATTTTCATCAGACTGCATTAGCTCTACTTTATTTACGACCTGCAATACAACAAAATGGTTGCATTCAGAAATATTTTTTATTATTTTTTCTTCAACACTGTTTCAGAATATGCTCCCAAATGACAAAGGTCATAAAAATACAAATTATGAATATCTTTATTTTGCAGGTTTTAAGATATAAAAAAACCTACGAAATATTAAAACGCTGAATCATGCTCAATAAATTTATTGCTTTCCTTCTCCCCTATTTTCCGAAAAAATTCATCTGGATCTTTTCAAAAAGGTATATTGCAGGAGAAACGCTGGAGGATGCTCTGGCGGTTTCGAAAAACCTAAACCGTGAGGGGATTAGTGTCACCCTGGATGTGTTGGGTGAATTTATCAAGGACCTGGATGAAGCTGAAAGGAACAAACAGGAATATCTTCATGTGATTGATCTGTTGGCAGCAGAAAAAATAAACGGGAATTTTTCAGTCAAACCCTCCTCTTTCGGTCTTCTGATTGATGAGGAAGTATGTTACCGTCATATCCGGGAGATCGTTATCAAAGCTGCTTCGTATCATAATTTTGTAAGAATAGACATGGAAGATTCTTCCTGTGTTGACCGGGAGATCAAACTATACAAAAGACTGCATAAAGAGTTTCCAAAAAATGTAGGCCTAGTCTTTCAGGCTTATCTAAAAAGAACCTTTCAGGATCTGGTGGATCTTACCTCTTTGCACACAAAAGACGCCCCCCTCAATTTCCGTTTATGCAAAGGGATATACGTGGAACCTTCCTGCATTGCTTATAAGGATCATGATGAAATCAACCGGCATTATCTTGAAGACCTGGAATATATTCTACAACAAGGATTTTATGTTGGGATTGCCACCCATGACGATTATCTGATTGGTGAAGCTTACAAGCTTCTGGAAAAATACAAGGTTCCCGACGATGCCTATGAGTTTCAGATGTTGTATGGTGTAACCCCCGAGCGAAGAAGTTCTGTGTTAAGAAACGGTCATGCTATGCGCGTGTATGTTCCTTTCGGAAAAGATTGGTTTGGATATTCCACCCGGCGACTGAAAGAAAACCCCAAAATGACCACCTACATTATCAAAGCACTTTTTAACAGGAAGTAATTATACTTATTGTTTTTCCCGGATCCGGTATGTTTCAGTATACGGTCCTGATTTTTTACAAAGAGTTTCTGCCTGAGATTACATCCCAGTTCAACAAGCTCCAGAACGAAGAAATATAATCGGTGCGTCTGTTCTGATAATCCAGATAATAAGCATGTTCCCAAACATCACAGGTCATAATGGGGGTAAATCCGTTACGAAGGGGATTGCCGGCATTGCTTTCCATGATGATTTGCAATTTACCTGCATCATCTTTCACCAACCAGGTCCAGCCCGAACCAAACAGGATGGCTGCTTTCTTGCTAAATTCCTCCTTGAAATTCTCAAAAGAACCAAAGTCACGATTGATAGCATCAGCCAGCATTCCGACAGGTTCTTTTGGACCATCAGGTCCGAAAGCCATAAAGTAAAAAGTATGATTCCACGCCTGTGCACCGTTATTATAAAGACCTCCGTCAGCTTCCCTGATAATGGTCTCCAGATCAGCATTTTCAAACTTCGTTCCCTTGCTCAGGCTGTTAACATTGTTCACATAAGCCCGGTGATGTTTTCCGTAGTGAAATTCCAGCGTTTTCCTGGAAATATAAGGTTCCAGGGCATCTATGGGATACGGTAACTTCGGTAATTCAAAAGCCATATTTATAAGGTTTAATAATAAAATAAATACATTAATAATAAAATAAATACATTCTTTACTTTGACAAAGTTAAAAAATATTTAAATATGGTTGTGCCTTTTTTCATTTATAATCCCTGCAACATCTAAAGGATTGTATTAATTTATGGAAAAGGGACAACAGAAATTGTATAGTCCTTATTGTATTGAATTAATTGAAATGATTGATTCATAAATCCGCTGAACCAACCTGTTCGTCCGAACGTAAAATCCCCGATGCATATAGGCGGATGAAAGGAGGAGGCACAGTCGGGAAAAGAACTACCGAAACGAAAAAGCGCTGACAGGAACCAGGTGACAATATCATATCCATCCCATGTGAGGCTTAAGGCCGAAGGATCGGTATAGTACCTTGCACGGAATTTTTTAACGAATATCTTTTCTTTATTTCCCGTGTAGTCAATAAAACGCGGAGTGAATAATCGCAGATTCAGCCTGAAGAAATAATCCAGCTCAATGTTCTCAAAGTATCTCCAGGCAGACCCCCCCATGAGTTTTATCGGATAATCTTTAAAAAAAACTGTATTGAGTCTGGATGATACCTCACTGACAAAGCCTTCCTGATCTGAGAAAACCCATACAAGATTTTCCCGATCCTTATCCAGCGACAGGCGGATGTTGTTCATGGTATCTGTCGGAGAGATAATACTTGGAATGACAACTTCCTTGATTACAACCATTTCAGGATGTGCATAATGTGATATCTCTTCCAGCAACTGACCTTTAACCCATTCGTAGTTTTTTTGTACTAACGTATCTTCGTGGTGAATAATCACAATATTTTTATCCAGGTTTCGGGCCAGATACCTGATGACCTGAATCCATTCGGTTCTTTTTGATGGTCTGCATTCGAAAGCATAAGGATTGAAATAAAGAAATTCATCATTTCTGGATAAGGGTGATACAACCGGAATTCGCCTGTTCCTTGCCCAGTCAGCCACCAGGGACAGGTTGGAAGGATACACTGGGCCAATGATCAAATTCATGTCATCCAGTGCCCCGGACTTCAACAGAGAATCAACCACAGATGCATTCCTCTCCGTATCGAATATTGTAACCTCTGCATGTATGTCTTGTTTCCCCAATGTATCCAAACCCATCATCACCCCCTCATAGAAAGAAAGAAAATTCACCGTATGTGGATATATCCAATCAGGTTCGCGACGGATCAGCTTTTTAATCCTTTTTCCCGTGGACGGATCAATACGGCTTGAATCAATATAGCTTCTTTCACTGTTTTTCTCAAGATACAATGGAAGCATTATAGCAACCTTCCATTCTTTTTCAGCACCTAATAACGGGATGGTATCACAAGGTATCGGCTTTTCATAATATACTGAAAAATTAACGGAATCTTTCATTTGTTTCTCAAACAGGGCAGAAGGTTGTTCAGCCTCAGGGATATGTATTTCCTGACCCGGATGTATAGATTCCTTCAGATTATCATTTATCTTACTGAGCTCATTCACCGTTACCCGATATTGCCTGGCAATACTATACAACGTCTCTCCCCGAACCACCTTATGGACTTTATACTTTTCCTGTTGGGAAGAGAATTCAATACGTTCCGGCGTTACCGGGTTCCAGGGAATTTTAATTTCCATGCCAATGGGAATATCCTCGGGTTTTATACCCGGATTAGCCTTCAATATATCTTCAACTGATACATCGTATTTTTTAGATAATGAATATAATGTCTCCCCTTCTTCAAAGCTGTGATAAATATAATGTCTTGTATCGCATTTCCTGGTCTCTGATTGATTTACATTTTCGACTTCGGGAGCATAGGGTATTTTCAGGATCATGCCTTCCTGTAGCCCTGTAACTAAAATAGGATTTTCGCGGGATATCCTCTTTTGCGGAACATTGTATACCTTACTGATAGAATAAAGGGTCTGCCCTTTTTTGACCACATGAATGTAATACACTTTCCCTCCTATGATAACTTTTTCGGAAGATCTGTGAATGGGTTGTGGCGCTTCCTGACCTGCCACCGTTAAAACGGTAATTAAAGAAACTATAAATAACGTAAATAATTTGTATATCAGTCTCTTCGTCAATGTTCTCAGCATATTTTTTCACATGCAAAGGTAGCAAATTATCAATCAGCTCAAAATAGTAACCATAAAAAGGGCCGGCACATGCCGGCCCTTTGACAATACATTATATTGGTAATTAGGCGAAAATTACTTTTGAAAACCACTCATGTTCCGGGGTCCCGGACCCTGCATCGGACCGCGAGGTCCCCATTGTCTGAACCCTCTGTACATGCCTTTACCTTTGTGAGGTCCCATCATCCCTTTATGGCACTGTATCATCAACCTTTGTTCTTCGGTTAGTATGTTCCGGAATTTAAGCTGATAGTCAGCATTCTTTTTCATGATCTCGTTCATCAGTTTTGTCCGTGCATCAATATTGTTATTGATAGCTTTCATATCCGGTTTTTCTGCAGATATCAGTTCCCTGTATTCTGCGAGCAATACCTTCATCCTGTTTTGTAAAGGAAGCATTTCCCTGGTTTTGTTCAGACGCAATTCTTTCATTTTGGATTGCTGATCTTCTGTCAGTTTAAGAAAATTCTGCACCTGCATTTGGTAAAAACCCGGCTTTTGAGCCATCTTATTCCCTTTGGGTGGCTGACTAAAAGATACCATACCTGCTATAAGAAAAATCATTATAGCTGTTCCTGTTTTAAAAATTTTTGTTTTCATTGTTCTTACATTTTAATTGGTTATAATCAAATTTTTACATTCATTTGACAATAAGCAAACAGATTTTATTCCCGGGGGAGGAAATCTGTAACCAGATGTTACCGGTTATCCTATATTATTGATAATTACTTGGGCAGGGTCTACCAACTGGTTTGTTTCCAGGACCTCCCTGAGGAGTTGGAGTTTCCTTCCCCCTGGGAGGAGGGACTCTTTTTCCCGGCGAATGACGCATGCCCGGCCGGGCATGCGTCATTGTTTCGAGACGTTGTATCTGCTCGGGAGTGAGGAGAGGATATAATTCTTTTTTGTAATCTTTCATCAGATCCAGGAAATCTTTTCTGTATTTCTTCCTCAGTTCCAAATTTTTCTTAGCATATTTTTTGATTATAGGCATCAGTTGCTGTTTCTGTTCAGGTGTGGAGTTTACAACGTGAAGCGTCCATCTGCCGAATCCCTCCTGGGAAGCAAAGGATCTGAACTTTTTCAATTGCGCATGTCGTATCTGTACGGATGTCAACATACCCAAAACAAAACCGATAATCAGTGTTCCGGCCAGGACAAGTATGGTTCTAATTTTGGATTTTTTCATGGTATGTGTAATTATTGTTTTTAATTATTCTCCAACATCTTCATATAAAAGGTAACTTACCAGGTTATCATCCGAAAAGGAATCCACCCCGAGTACTGAATTTTTATTCAGGGTTCCGGATGTAAGATAGATTGACAGTAGGAGAATCACGATAGCGGCTACTCCTGCCATAGCTATCTTACGAAACAGGTTTATCATTTGTGATGACACATCCATTTCAATGACATGTCCCCCTTCTTCTTTTATTCTATTCATTACCCTGCCTGCGAAACCTTCATGAAACCGGAAAGAAGTATTTTTCAGAAGGCTTCTGATCTCCTGTATATCCTGTTTTTCCTTTCTGAGTTCCGGATCGCCGGCCAGGGCTTTTTCCAACTTAGCCTTTTGCCCGGAAGTAAGCTCCCTGTCAAAGGAAGCGTACAACCATTCATATGTATTGTTGTTATCCATATTTATAAATTTGCGGTTTCCAATATTTTCTTTAATTGCTTCTGTCCCCTTGCCAGGCGTGACAGGACTGTTCCCATAGGAACTTTCAGTATTTCGGCGGTTTCCCGGGTACTAAACCCTTCTATCAGACGCAAGACCACTACCGATCTGAATTTTGGCTCAAGCATATTCAAGGCTCTGTGCACAATCTCATTATTGTCTTTTATTTCCTGTTCTCTTCCCTGATCCGACAGATCATCATACCCGGCATCCTGCTGGCCCTGGGTAAAAAGCGAAACACTTCGTTTTTTTCTTTTCAGCTCATTCAGGGAGAGATTTATAGCAATACGTGTCAGATAAGTCCCCAGACCCGCATCTCCCCTGAAATCATTCAACGATCTGTAAAAACGTATAAACACTTCCTGTCCTACATCATCAGCTTCTGCCGTATTTCCCAGCATCCCGATCACTGTATTTGACACCACAGGTTCGTATTTCTTTACAATACGGGCAAAAGCTGAATGATCTCCCTCACGCGCTTGCTTCAGTAATTTCAGATCCTCGACCTGTTGATTCACACAATTAACCTTATCTTTTCTTTTTAACACTATTTTGACAATCTGCTGGCAGGGTTTATTCCCTGAGAATAACAAAAATACGATAAAATTTCTCCCTTTGGGGTAAAATAGAATCATTTGTTTATTTTTCTGTTTGCAGCGGTAGTTTATTATTCTTTGGGTTTTTCCATATATCTTTGTTTTTATGCAACCTGTTTCCGATAATAAAGGACTGTATCACTCTATTGCTTCATGTACAAAATGTGATCTGGCAGGATTACGAATCAAAGCGGTATTACCTGAAGGAAATCCCCAGGCCGAAATTATGATAATCGCCCAGTCGCCCGGCGAAGTAGAGAACCAGACCGGCAGGATGTTTGTCGGTCCTTCCGGAAAGATTTTTGATGAGTTGCTGGATTCTGCCGGTGTAAGCAGGAACGATTTTTATCTTACCAACCTGATCAAATGCATGCTACCCAAATCGCGCCGGCCTTCCCGTCCGCAATGGGAAGCTTGTACCCCCTGGCTGGAAGAAGAAATACGGATTGTTTCGCCCCGGATTGTGGTTCCGCTTGGTTTCCAGGCGCTGAAGTTCCTATTAATCCGTGCCGGCATGCCCCGCCCCCCCCGCAAAGAATACCGTTTCTTATTCGGTAAGTTTATCCAAACCGATGATTATCTGATTTATCCTCTGAGACATCCTACCGCTTTGCTGTTCAATCCTGCGAAGAGAAAGGTCATGACCGGGAATTATTCCAAATTAAAGAAAATTGTCGGCGGAAAAGTTTCAAACTCGCGAGATCTAAATTAAAAGTTTTATGTATGATTTATTGCTCCCTGGAAACACCGGATTGTAAAAATGGGAGAAAATCTGCCTTTGTTTTTTCATTTGGTCCATGTACCATTACATAAAAAAATTATGTAGGTTTGCACGTACTGAAAATCGTTAACCTGAAAGATAAGCCTGTAAAGACGCTGATGACTGCAACAAAAAAAACATTTGGTACCGCTCCTGTTTTTTTTACGGCTATTTCCACTATTCTGGGAGCCATTCTTTTTCTGCGTTTCGGGTATGCTGTCGGAACGTTGGGATTCCTTGGGACGGCTTTGATCATCCTTATCGGGCATATGGTTAGCATCCCCACGGCGCTGGCCATTTCCGAGCTGGCCACCAACGAGAAGGTAGAAGGGGGTGGTGAATATTTTATTATTTCCCGTTCTTTTGGATTGAATATAGGTGCCACGATCGGCATTGCCCTCTATTTTTCACAGGCTATCTCCGTAGCCTTTTACATTATTGCTTTCACGGAGGCCTTTTCTCCGCTTTTTGACTTTGTACGGGAACATTATAATCTGATCCTTCCACGGCAGGTTATCAGCATTCCTTCCATGATTCTTCTGGCCTGGTTGATGATAAAACGTGGCGCAAACATTGGGGTAAAAGCCCTGTACCTGGTTGTTGTCATATTGTTCACGGCTATTCTGTTGTTTTTTTTAGGCAAAACGCAATACCAGGAGCTACATCAGTACGAGGTCTTTTCCATTCGTAATATGGACCGTTTTTTTATTGTTCTGGCCATTGTTTTTCCGGCTTTTACGGGGATGACGGCCGGTGTAGGTTTGTCAGGCGATCTGAAAAAACCGTCTCGTTCTATCCCCATAGGCACGATCGCTGCCACGGTATCAGGGATGATCATATACTTTTTTATTGCCTGGAAGATGAACATATCCGCGGCGCCTGATGATCTTGTCGGCGATCAGCTTATCATGTCCAAAATTGCCAGATACGGAAACATTATTATTCCGCTGGGACTGGCGGCATCGACCATTTCGTCAGCCTTGGGATCCATCATGGTAGCTCCCAGGACACTCCATGCGTTGGCCACCGATCAGTCCTTTCCTTCCAGGGGGGTCAATCGTTTTTTATCCAAGGGGAAAGGAGAAACCAACGAACCGGTGGCAGCGACGATAATCACATCGCTGTTAGCATTGGTTTTTGTAACATTAGGAAGTATCAACTCTGTCGCTCAGGTGATCACCATGTTTTTCATGGTAACCTATGGGTCTTTGTGTCTGATCTCCTTTCTATATCATTTCGGGGCAGATCCCTCCTACCGTCCTTCCTTCCGCTCGCGCTGGTACATATCACTTATCGGTTTTTTGATGGCCCTCGGACTGATGTTTAAAATCAATTCCTTGTACGCTTTTTTGGCTATTATCCTGATTTCGCTAATCTATTTATTTATTCATGTTTATCACAAAGACCGGCGGGGGTTTGAAGCTATTTTCCAGGCTGCTTTTTACCAGATAAACAGGAACCTACAGGTATTCCTGCAGCAACGAAGCAATTCCTCTAAATCTCAACGTTGGAGACCTTCAGTGGTATGTATCAGCAAAGACAGTTTTCAAAGGAACAAAGCATTCCGGCTCCTTGCCTGGTTATCTTATCGGTACGGATTCGGCACCTATATTCATTTGCTGGAAGATTATTTCTCCGTTCAGACAAAAGAAAAAGCGACCCACCAACATAAATTGCTGATCAAAAAATCAGAGGCTGAACATTCCAATGTTTATATTGATACGCTAATATCTCCCTCCTATACTTCCGCCATCGCTCAAACCATTCAATTGCCCGGTATCTCAGGCATGGAAAATAACATGATCCTGTTCGAATTTGACAAGACCAATTCTGAAAACCTGATCCAGATCACGGATAACTATTCCCTGGTCAGGGCCGGAGATTATGATGTGCTTGTCCTGGGCAGCGGACCTGGCCCCATCCGATTTAAAAACGGTATTCACATCTGGTTTTCCCCGTATGATCAGGAAAACACCAATTTGATGATCCTGTTGGGGTACATTATCACCGGACACCCCGACTGGCACAAAAGCAGTATTCGGCTGTTTGCTGTCAGCGAAGAAGCTGAAATAGAAAAGACCAAATCCGTCCTGATCAGTAAGATAGAAACAGGCCGTTTACCTATCAGCAAAAAAAATGTTGAGATTTTGACAAAAACGGAAGATATTTCATTTAAGAAACTTGTAAACACGCATTCTTCCGATGCGGGACTGGTAATGTGTGGTTTTGTGGCCTCCCAGCTAAAGCATGAAAAAGAGAAACTATTCCTCGGCTATGATTCGGTCGGAGATATCCTGTTTGTCAATGCCAGAAATGAAAAAGCGCTTGTATAAGCTCCCCATGAAAAAATGCCCTAAAATCATCGCAACAACAAGATATATTTAGTTATGGAAAATGAAAATTCAGACTTCTTAACATTCAGGTCCGGTATGACAAATATTTACCTTCTTCCTTTTGAAGAAAACTATATTCTGATTGATACGGGTGTGAAGAAAAGAGAGCCTGCTTTTTTTGCTTTCCTGAATAGGCATGATATTGTTCCTGACAAAATTGATTATATTTTTCTCACCCACACTCATTATGACCATACCGGGGGGATCAGCCTGATAAAGGAGATGTCTCATGCAAAGATCATGGTTCATACCAAGGAGGCAGGTTATCTGAGGCAAGGCTTTACTCCCGTACCCAGAGGCTCGAGAGCATCTACCAAGGTGGTTGCGTTCCTGGGACGCCATTTCTTTAAGAATCTAAACAGATATACCCCTACAGAGCCTGATATTGTATGGGAAGACGAACCGTACCATCCGGAGCCTTTCCCCGCACAAGCCATACATACTCCCGGCCATACCAGTGGTTCATCTACATTAATTTGGAAAGAGAAAATGGCTTTTGTCGGTGATACTTTGTTTGGGATAGAAAAAGAGGATTGTTTTCCCTGGTTTGTCAATGATACGGAAACTCTCGGCAAAAGCTGGGAAAAATTACTGGACAGCAGTTGTGAAATGTTTTATCCCGCGCATGGAAAACCTGTAACCAGAGCCAGGTTAGAGCGGTCTTACCGCAAGCATTTCAGAAGTTAAAGATAAAACAGTTCAAAATTTTTGTTATTTTGTAACCTGATCATCCGGCTAAATCCGATTTACGATGGAGGTTGTACAACATATACCCAAGGACCTGATAAATTTTCTGGTTGTTACTGTTTTTTCCCTGATTATAGGATTGGAACAGCGGGTTCATCATGATGAAAAAAAACTGGAATTTCTTTTTGGCACCGACCGTACTTTTACACTGATCGGCATTCTGGGGTTTATTTTATACATCATCGCGCCGGTAACTATGGTTCCTTTTCTTGTTGGAGGCACCATCCTGTCGCTCCTGCTGGGGGTTTATTATTTTTTCAGAATACGCAACAGTCAGCAGTTTGGACTCACCTCTGTCATTGTCGCCCTGATTACTTATTCCCTCACGCCTCTGATCTATCTTCAACCTCCCTGGATGGCGCTGTTGATTGGCGTCACGGTAGTGGTACTGATTGATATTAAAGAAGAACTTTTCAAATTCTCCACAAAGTTCAGCAATGACGAATTTTTAACCCTGTCCAAATTTGTCGTGATCGCCGGCATAATCCTGCCTCTTTTATCCAACAAACCCATATCAAAAACCATTCCCATATCCCCCTACCAGATTTGGCTGTCCATTGTAGCAGTATCCAGTATTTCATATTTCAGTTATCTTTTAAAGAAATTTGTGTTTCCTGCTTCGGGAACTATAATTACGGCTCTTTTGGGAGGGATATACAGCAGTACGGTCACGACGATCATTCTGGCACGGAAAAGTCAAGAAGAATCAGCAAAGGGGAAGATCCCCCCCGGCATTATCGCAGCTACCGCCATGATGTACTTGCGGATATTGCTGCTGGCTTTTCTTTTTAACAAGGAAGTAGCATTGAAACTGCTTGTTCCTTTCCTGATACTGATTATTATCGGGGGGATCGTTGTGCTAACACAAATTAAGCTTACCCCTTACCCTGATGTTACACAATATGAGGTCAATGAAGGAAGAAATCCGCTGGAGTTTAAAACAGCCCTTATCTTTGGACTGCTCTTTGCTTTTTTCTCCCTTCTGACACATTTTGTGATAAACCGTTACGGGCATGCAGGCGTCAACGTCCTCTCCTTTATTGTCGGGGTAACCGATATTGATCCCTATATTTTGAATCTGTTTCAGGATACCGGGATGAAAATACCAATCGGTCTGGTTGCGCATACCACCCTGATCGCTACCATAAGCAACAACATTATTAAGATGATCTATGCACTCATCCTTGGTGCTAAAAAGATTCGTAAAAATGTTATCATCGGTTTTTCCATTTATATACTTGTCAGTATTTTACTGCTGCTTTTCATTTAAACTAATCATTATTAAGCAAATCTCTATGAGAAAACAATATGTTCTTTTTAGCGTAATTCTGCTTCCTTTTATTTTCTTCTCTTTTTCCGGGCAAAACACCCAAGAAGAATTTGATGTAGAGCTTTTTAACAAAACATTTAAAATCGCTTCCCGGCTCTATGACTATGACGTGGCTTTTTGGCTGACCTCGGATTATCTTTCCCGAAAGCAAATGAACGCTTCAGGTGATGATTATTTTTGCTATCAGGACCGCGACAGTACCTGGCATGTGCTTTACGGGAAGTATGTAAATGGAAAATTCACCCCTGATTATCATCTGACGGTAGATACAACCTATACCATTCATGTAATAGACCGTTTTCCGGGTGATTCATTTGTGCTACCTTACATGAGAGCATTGCACACGGCACAGCAGGCGATGTCTCCGGTGACGGATACCCTGCATATCCATTTTAATATTTATGTACATAAAAACGAAGATCAAACCTTTACAGTCCGGGCATTTCCCGGCATGCAACCGGACGGAACGGTAGTTTACGGAGGGGAGTTTGAATTTACATTGGATTCCTCAGGAAGCCATTTGCTGGAAACACACAGGTATATGCAAAATACGTTCAGGGGCTTTTCCACGGATCATCCCCCTGAGAAAATCACACTGGATTATCATGATGTAGATGAACCTACCCTGGGAGGTATTCTTTTTGTCTGGGAGTACAAAAGATTTTTTCCTCAGATTCTGCTGATAACAAGCCAAAATATAAGTACTGTCCTGCAGGATCATACAGGCCAGTATTATTGGGTGCATGTGCAAAGATAACCAACTGTCTCACCTTACATCTCCTGCGTAAACGGCCTGTACGGATGTTACAGGATCAGATTAAGAAGTTGAGGGTTTTTTCCCCAGGATGGATTCTATCTCCTGATAACTAATCACTTCCTGTTCGAGCAGAGTGGATGCCATTTTTTCCAGCAAGTCCCGTTTTTCTTTCAGAATTTTCTTGGCATCTTCATAGCATGTATTAATGATAAAGGTAACTTCTTCATCAATAATCTTTTCAATGTATTCGGATCTTCTTTCCAGCCCCGGACCATTACCCAGGAAATTGGGTGAAGAATGGGATACCAGCGATAGATTGGGCATTTTCTCGCTCATCCCATAGACGGTTATCATGTTTCTGGCCAATTGAGCTACTTTTTCCAGGTCGTTGGAAGCGCCTGTGGATATTTCCCCGAACACAATCTCTTCTGCAGCACGTCCTCCCAGTAATCCTTTGATCTTTCCCAAGAGTTCGCTTTTTGACATCAGATAACGGTCTTCCAGTGGCATCTGCAGGGTATATCCCAAAGCTCCGAGACCCCGTGGTACTATAGACACTTTCTGTATTTCGTCGGCACCGGGTGTAAAATATCCCACGATGGCATGGCCCGACTCGTGATAAGCCACGATTTTCCGTTCTCTTTCATTAATCAGTTTATTTTTCTTTTCCAGTCCTGCGATGACCCGCTCAATAGCGGCTTCAAAGTCCGACATAGTCACCTCGTCCCGGTTGTTTCTTACTGCCAGTATGGCAGCTTCGTTGCAAACATTGGCGATTTCGGCGCCGGCAAACCCGGGGGTCTGGGCAGCCAGTCTTTTAAGATCAACTTTTACGCTGAGTTTCAGTTTACGGGTATGCACTTTAAAGATGGCTTCCCTGCCTTTCATATCTGGTTTATCCACGAGCACCTGCCTGTCAAAACGGCCCGGTCGCAACAGAGCCGGGTCCAGCACATCCGGTCGGTTGGTGGCCCCCATAATAATCACGCCGATACTTGCGTCAAAACCATCCATCTCCACCAGCAACTGGTTCAACGTGTTTTCTCTTTCGTCATACCCTCCGCCATAGGCAGCATTCTGTGCCCGGCTTTTTCCGATGGCGTCTATTTCGTCAATGAAGATAATGCAGGGGGCATGGGTTTTGGCTTGTAAAAACAGATCCCTTACACGGGCAGCCCCCACACCAACAAACATTTCCACAAAATCTGATCCACTCATGCTGAAAAACGGCACACCGGCCTCACCGGCTACGGCTTTGGCCAACAAAGTTTTTCCGGTACCGGGAGGACCTACCAGCAAAACTCCCTTGGGAAGTTTGCCTCCCAAACGGGTATATTTTTTAGGGCTCCGGAGAAATTCCACCAATTCCCTGACTTCTTCCACCGCTTCATCAACACCGGCCACATCTGTGAACCGCACCGGATTATCCGGCACTTCAGATAAAATCCTGGCTTTGTTTTTACCTATTTCCAACATCGGATTTCCATGTCCCATTTTCTTGAACATAACCCCCCACAAAATCATCAGAAACAAAAAAGGCAATATCCAGTTCAGTAGAAAATTGCGTAATCCGTTACCCTTAAAATTACCTTCCGTTTTAACATCCGCTTTCATGAGACGTTCCAACAGCATATCATCTCGTACATCCGGCAAACGATGAACAATAAACTGTCGTTTCACCTGTTCTTCGATCGACTGTATCCTCAACCGCCAGGGAGCTTCCGGGGCCTTGGTGATTTCCATATTTCGCGCTTTATGATCTTTCGATTTATATACCCCGATGATCTTGTCCGGGAAAATAACCACTTCTTCGACATTTCCGGAATCCACCTGCTGAATAAATACATTATAGGGGATAATTTTGTTTCCCGGGTTTCCCGGGAAAAGAAGCGAATCCAACGCGATGAAAAAGATTATCATTCCCAAAAAATAGTATAGTGAAAACTTATCTCTTTTTTTCATGTTTTAAACTTTCGATATTTTATATTATATATGTTGTTTATCGGCTTCCTTCATTTTGCGGAGTAACTCTTTTTGTTCGGGGGTAAGTTTTTGCGGTAAAACTACCTGAATACTTGCATACAGATCACCGTATGTATTACGTTTTCCGTAAACAGGCATTCCTTTTCCCTTCAGGCGCAGCAATTGGCCGTTCTTAACCCCTTCCGGAATATTCATTTTGATAAGGCCGTCGAGGGTGCGCACATTTACTCTGCCTCCCAGCAGGGCTGTATAAAGGTCTACCGGAAGATCCACATACAGGTCATCTCCTTTTCTTGTAAAAACCGGATCTTTATTTACGCATATGGTCAGGTACAAATCCCCGGCTTTTCCGCCCCGGCTTTTTTCTCCTTTTCCTTTCACTCTAAGTTTAAGACCGTCATAAGCTCCCGGGCCTATTTTTACTCTTATCTTTTCTTTTCCGAGGTTTACAACCCGGTGGGTCCCGTGATAGGCTTCCTGCAGAGAAATATGTATTTCTCCCGTCAGATCGGAACCCGGCTGTTCGTATTCCGAACCCCAGAAATCACTTCGCCCGAACCGGCTGCCCATACCTCCTCCAAAAAAGGTCTTGAAAAAGTCTGAAAAATCCCCGCCGAACAGATCGGACGGATCTCCTTTAAAAGTATAGTAATGTGTCCCTCCCGGACGTCCGCCACCGAAACCATAGGCTTGTCCGGTGAATCCTGCATCCTGGTATTGTTTCCAGTTAGCTCCCAACTCATTGTATTTCTTTCTTTTTTCAGGATCCCCAAGTACTTCGTACGCCTCATTGATCTCCTTAAAACGTTCCTCGGCAGCCTTGTTGCCCTGGTTCTTGTCAGGATGGTACTTTACAGCCAGTTTACGATAGGCTTTTTTGATTTCATCCTGAGAGGCCTTCTTATTTACTCCTAATATTTTATAATAGTCTTTATACTCCATATAATTTCATCTCCCTTTTTCCCTTGTACATCCACCCCGCAATTTACAAAAATCCTGCCAATGGTTAACTTCATGAATATATAGATAATAACCCATACGACAAAATTTCTGATTGGCAGTTCTACATAATTATTGCTAAATTGGCAAAAAATTTATTCTTACATTCAAGTCATAGAATAGACATATGAAAAAGAAATTCACTCGTATTATTCTTGCTTTTTTTTGTTTTGACTGGCATTTTATCCGGCTTATGTTCTTCCGAGACAAGGGCAGCCTATTATGAGGTAATTTTACGGGAATATATTTAAGATAATCAAGGATCTCAGATGGTTTTCCCATACAAATGATTATTGATATCATGAACAAGTACCAATTGTATAAATTCAGTTTAATTGCCGGAATTGTCCTGATATTGCTTGGCGCATTTTATAAAACACAACATCATACCGGGGCCAGTGAGTTTTTACTTACCGGTATGCTAATCAGCCTTATTTATATAATCATTGGTATATCCGGCATTATCAGGGATAAAAATAAGTCATTGTTTAACAAGCTGGTTTGGCTTCTGGGATTTATCCTTTTTCCGTTTACGGCCATCGCAGGGATCATCTACTATTACAAACATATCAGAAAACATTTAATAAAGAACCCCCCGGAAGAAGAATGAATATTTGATGCCATTTTCCGGAAACTAAAAAATATCCAAACTTTTCAGATTTAATTTTGTATATTTCTGTTTTAAATATTATCACATTATAAGATAAATATGCCAATGAAGAAACAAACAAAACTCAACGAGAGGTGGATCATATTTATAAAGATCATGTTGGATCCATGGGTCCTGGTTTTAGGTGCGTCTCTTGTTATCATCATTCATGCACTGCAGGACACGGAAGGTTTTAATATTCATTTGTATGTAATCCTGCTGATTGCCTTGCTTTCATCAATACTAGGGGCTTTCATTATAAAAAAATGGATAGATATACACAATGAAGACCTGGTGATAAACCGAGGGAAAGTATCCATAAAGAACCTTAAACTTATCTATTTTAATCTTCTCCGAACGGAGAAAAGAATTAAAGCCTGTATCAGGAAACTGGACAAAAAGGATCCGGCTTATGATTTGACCGTAACTTTTTTTGAAGAGGTTATCGAAAAATGTCACATCCTGCAGGAAGAGTGTATTACCTCTGTCAGTGCCTGGGCCGATGTGATAACGGATGCTGATGCCAAGACCATGCTTACCCAGGTTTTCAAACTAAAAGACAGAAAAGAATCTTTGCTAAGAGAAGTGCACGATCTGAAGAAACACTTTTATGAAAGTGATGCAAAAGATAAGGTTTACGATGAACAGTTTGAGAGGCAACTGGCACAGAAGGAGTTCGATCTTAACGAGGTTAACAACCAGTTAACTGAGATGGAAAACAGGATTAACAACTCCATTCTGAGCGGTATGACAGGGACAAGTATTCTGAAAGAAGCCAACAACGATCTGAGCAATTTCAAGACACATGAAAATTGATGTAATCGTGATTTATAAAAAAATTTCTTTATTACATCTCACCCAAAACTTTCCCGGAAAGTTTTGACTTCTCCTCAAAGAGAGTTATAAGCCGTACCCCGGGAAATTCTTTTGATGGAAATTGACAGCCTTTGACTTAGAAACAATACGCTTTATTGCTGCCTTCCCTGTCTTATTCCTATCTAATCTTCCAATTGTCGGTTCGGAAAGGAGAAGCGGGCAGCCCCGCTTTGTTGAAGAGATTGGGCTGAGCTGCATCATAAAAGGCAAAACGTACTGCCACAGGTTCCTTGACATTTATATTGTACACCTCTACCGTATTCCCTTTTATTTTGGCTTTAGCAGGATAAAAGATTCTGTCTTTGCCGGCGATATAAAAATCAGTTAGTTCTTTACCTTTTTTCACCAAGCCTCCATCGGAATGATCAAAATATATAATTGCTTTCTTTCCTTTGATTTCCATAGATTTATATAAGGGCCCGCTGTATTTGATCCCTGTAATGTTATAATCCTTTGCCAGGGTCCATAGTGCAAGTCGTCTACCTACTTCCTGTTTATTTTTCGGATGAATGTCTGTCAGATCCCCGATATCCATGGTTACGGCCATACCGGTATGCGGCACTACGGAAAGCGTTTTTAACTGAGCATCCCTGACCACAGCAGCACCCAGCGAATCCCTGCCCTGATACCGGAACGGGGCAATCTGAACGTAATAAAACGGAAACTCCTTTTTCCATTCTTCTCTCCAGGAAGTAATCAACAGAGGAAAAGAACGGTAATATGACCAGGCATTATGCCTATTAGACTCTCCCTGATACCATATGACCCCGGCAATGTTATAGGGGATAAGAGGATGAATCATGGCATTATAAGCTGACCCAGGCTTGGTGGGGCGACCGGAACCATCTTTCAGTTTTTTTACTGCTGCTTCCAGTTCAGGATCATTCATAATCAGGCCTTCTTTGATCCATACTTCCACCGGCGTTCCTCCCCAGGTGGAATAAACCAAACCTACCGGCACATGTAACGTTTTGATTAACTCCCGTCCGAAGAAATACCCGGTCGAGCTGAAATGAAGCATCGTTTCCGGTGTACATTCGGTCCAGTAGCCGGGCGTATCATCCTGTGGAGCATTTGCCTTATGCCTCGGAATCATGAAAAACCGCATCTCCGGATACTTTGCATTTTTTATTTCCTCTTCTTTATTAAACAAACCCCATTCAGGTGTCATTTCCATATTGGACTGGCCGGAACAAATCCACACCTCTCCAATCATCACATTATGCAGCAAAAGCGTGTCATGCCCCATGATAGTAACCTCAAATGGTCCTCCGGCAGCAGGTGTCGGTAATTTAACGGACCATACTCCTTGGTAAGCCTTGATCGTTACAAGATCGTTATTCCATGAACCTGAGATTGTAATCTTTTCACTCGGAGAAGTAGTCCAACCCCAGATCATTGCCTCCGATTTTTGTTGTAATACCATATTGTCCGAGAATATGGAAGGCAACCATATTTTGGCCTCAGCAACTGTTGAAAAAAGCAACACATAGATTATCAGGAAGATGAAACGCTTCATAGTTTGTTGTATTTTAAATTTATTTAACAAAATTAATCCGAATTTTGCATTCAGAAAGAATCCAGACCGGTTTTTTTTGCAAATTTATATAATTTTAGAGATACTTACTATTAGATAAATTATTATCATCTGAGTTTCAGATTTATACAAAATACTATCTACGTAGGATACTACGTAGATAAAGATAGGCATACTTCTCCAGGATCTATCGGAAAAAGGGAAACACGTAGTTCCTTTCTGAAAGTTTTTCAAACGGTTTTCCAGAAAGGTATTGAAGAAAAAGAGTTTATTCTGAAATAGGTCAGGATTTGTTTTTATCGTAACCGGGCATTTTTCTCATACGCAAGTTTCCGGGAGTGATTTCCAGGTACTCGTCGTCTCTAATGTATTCCATAGCTTCTTCGAGGGAAAATTTAGTTTTAGGAGCAATCTTTACAGCGGCATCCGAGCCTGCTGCCCGCATATTGGTCAGTTTCTTTCCTTTCAGCACATTCACTTCCATATCTTTGTCGCGGGTATGCTCTCCAACTACTTGTCCCTTGTAGACATCTTCGCCGGGTTCGACAAAAAAACGGCCTCTGTCCTGCAGCTTGTCAATGGCATATGCCAGGGCCTTGCCGGTATCGAGGGATACCAGAGCTCCGTTATTACGGGTTTCTATCTCACCCCGGTACGGAGCATATTTCTCAAAGCGATGGGAAATCACAGCTTCTCCGGCAGTGGCGGTCATCAGACTTCCCCTCAGACCAATCAAACCCCGTGAAGGGATGGAGAATTCCAGATGGATCATATCCCCCTTGTGTTCCATGATATTCATCTCTCCTTTGCGCTGGGTTACCATGTCAATAGTTTTTCCCGAATATTCTTCAGGTACATCCACCACCAGTATCTCCATCGGCTCGTGTTTACTGCCGTCTATTTCTTTAATGATCACATGGGGTTTTCCTACCTGGAATTCATACCCTTCGCGCCGCATGGTCTCAGCCAGGATAGAAAGATGCAGTATTCCCCTCCCATACACCAGGAATTTATCTTCCGAACCCGCTTCTTCGACACGCAATGCCAGGTTTTTTTCCGTTTCCTTGAACAAACGTTCCCGCAACTGACGTGAGGTAACGAATTTCCCCTCCAGTCCGAAAAAAGGTGAATTATTGATGGTAAACAACATACTCATGGTAGGTTCGTCCACCTTTATGCGGGGCAAGGCTTCCGGTTTAAGTGGATCGGCCAGAGTATCTCCGATGTCGAAACCTTCCAGTCCGACAATAGCGCATACATCGCCGCTGCGCACAGAAGTTACTTTTTCCCTGCCAAGGCCTTCAAAGACATAAAGCTCTTTCACCTTAACGGGTTTCATGCTACCGTCACGCTTGCACAACAGGTATTCTTTTCCGCTGTCCAGTTTGCCCCGGAAAACACGGCCTATGGCAATTCGTCCTACAAAGTTGGAGTAATCCAGGGCAGATATTTGCATCTGCACAGGTCCTTCCTGATAAGGAGCCTCAGGAATCACTTCCAGTATTGTATCCAGCAAGGGGCGTATGTTTTCGGAATGATCCTGCAGGTCGAGGGTCATCCAGCCCTGTTTGGAAGAGCCGAATACGGTTACAAAGTCCAGTTGTTCGTCCGTAGCATCCAGGCTGAACATCAGTTCGAAGATGTCCTGTTGCACCTCTTCGGGGCGGCAATTGGGTTTGTCTATCTTATTGATCACCACGATGGGTTTAAGCCCCATTTCCACAGCCTTTCCCAGTACAAAACGGGTCTGGGGCATAGGCCCCTCAAAAGCATCCACCAACAGTAAAACACCGTCAGCCATACGCAATACCCGTTCTACTTCTCCACCGAAATCAGAGTGACCAGGTGTATCTATAATATTTATTTTTACGTCTCTGTAACGTACCGACACATTTTTTGAAACAATGGTGATCCCGCGTTCCCGTTCCAGTTCGTTGCTGTCGAGGATCAGATTCCCCATTTCCTTACGGCTGTCCAGGACTTCACATTCCTGTATAATCCGGTCTACCAATGTTGTTTTCCCGTGATCCACATGGGCGATGATAGCTATGTTCCTGATTGATTGCATTTTAATAATATTCCTTCTTTTATTGAGGCCGCAAAGGTAAGGAAAATAGTTTATAGTTAGCTGGTATCCCGTGCAGGTTCTTGTTTTATTAAGAGAATTGCGTATATTTTGACAAAAAAAGAAATGATTGAGATAAGCATTCCCGGAAAGCAAGAGATATGGCAACTGAAATACCTTGTGCTGGACCTGAACGGAACCCTGGCGCTGGACGGACAGTTGTTACCGGGAGTGGAAGAAAGAATACGGGCGTTATCAACTCTTCTTGATGTTTATGTTCTGACGGCAGATACTTTTGGCACTGCTGTCACACAGTTCAGGACTCTTCCCTGTCATCTGCATTTACTGACACCCGAAGACCAGGTACGTCAAAAAGAAAATTTCGTAAACGCACTGGGTTCCCAATACTGTGTTGCTATTGGGAACGGATTGAACGATAAGGGAATGTTGCAGGCAGCCCGGCTGGGAATATGCATTACCGGACCGGAAGGAGCTGCTACAGAAACCCTGGCTGTATCCGACATAGTTATCCCCTCTGTAACCGGAGCATTTGATTTACTTTTTCATACAAAAAGGATAAAAGCTACGCTCAGGAAATAAAGAGATTATAAGGACAAATCTCCCAATGAACAAATATGGGAGGACTTGTCCGTCCACTGTAGGACTTGTCCGTCCACTG
>DRPN01000089.1 GCA_011374625.1 Bacteroidota bacterium | reverse complement strand
ATTAAGTCTGTTGAAATGCTGGGGAGTAATAGCAGAATACGATGGAGACAAAGAAGAGATGCACTGGTAATTCGTAAGCCTGCCAAACTGCCTGTAGCACAGGTAAAAGTAGTTGGTTTCAGGATTGAATTTAAAGAATAAACAGGCGGTGTTAAAGAGGTTCCTACCGATCCCTGTTTGGAAATGTATGATCTTTCAAGAGGCCTTGAAGAAATGAATAATGTTTATGAACAACCCGAATACTGTCGCATAAGAAATAGTTTAAAAGTTGAATTGCTCCGGCTGAAAAAATATTATGGTGATACCGACAATAAATATCCTGTCCTGATGAAAGTTTGCAGGGAAGCCTGGAATAAATAATCCCAAATTGCGCAATAGAGTTATTGTAAATGGCTCTATTGCGCATAAGCCGAAGGCTGCCTTCCTCTAAAAATAATATGTATTTTTATTCGCCTGGTTGAATTTTTCAATTCATAATACTTGGGATAATTATTCGATCAATGATATTATCCATGAAAGCTTTGTTTTTTCGTAAATTATGCCCTTAAAAATATCTGAAAAATGAAAATAAATATTTCGGTTAAAATTATTCTTGTTCTTTTTGTATCTGTTATTGTGTTTGGTAGTTGTAAGAACAACAGCAATGATGGAGCAGGTTCTATTGATCATGGAAAAAAATTTGAGCCCACGCCGGCGTCTCTTAAAAATTATAAAGTACCCCAATGGTATAAGGATGCCAAATTCGGTATTTATTTTCATTGGGGCCCGTTTTCGGTTCCGGCTTATGTTTCGGAATGGTATCCCCATTGGATGTATTTTCCCTTAGACAAGAAAGGAAGAGGAACAAAAACCGGGGAAAATGTTCATGAACATCATGTAAAGACTTGGGGACCTCTTGATCAATTCGGATATAAAGACTTTATCCCTATGTTTAAAGCCGGGAAATGGAACCCTGAAGCATGGGTTAAACTATTCAAAGAGGCCGGAGCTAAATATCTGGTATCGGCTGCTGTTCATCATGATGGTTTTGCTTTATGGGATTCGAAGTATATAAAATATAATTCCGTAAGAATGGGACCAAAGCGGGATATTGTAAAAGAATTTACCAGTGCAGCCCGTAAAGAAGGACTTAAAACGGGGGTGGCGACTCATTATGGCAGACATTGGAGATATTATTACTTTCGGCCTGAATATGATAATTGGGATCCCAAATATGAGGGTCTCTATGGCCATAGAAGAGGCGATAATGATCCGCCCAGACTTGCAGACGAACAACAGTGGGAAAACGTCCTGACTGAATTGATAGACAAGTATCAACCGGATTACATTTATGTGGATGGAGGGATAGGAGATGCGGAACGCCTGTTTCATAAGCCCTACTTCAGACAACAGTTTTATAATGTGTTGGCCCATTATTATAATTCGGCAATGGAAAATGGAAAAGAAGTAGTTCTTACTTATAAGAGGAAATTTCTTGAACCGGATGAGGCGGTGGAAGACTTTGAGAGATCGGGTCTGGATAGCATACGTCTGTCCTCAAAATGGCAGACAGATGATAAAATAGCCAAACAGGGATGGTGTTACGTTAAAGACAGCGATTTCTGGCCTGTCCGGTATTTAATTGATGAATTGGCTGATGTGGTAAGTAAAAATGGAAATTTACTTTTAAGTGTGGGACCAAAACCGGATGGGACACTGAGGCAAGAAGAGGTGACGAGACTGAAAGAAATAGGTAAATGGTTACATATTAATGGTGAGGCTATTTATGGTACCGTTCCCTGGCGTAATTATGGGGAAGGGTCAGTAAAAAAAGTTAAAAACGGAAAATATTCTATAGATCCTGATGGCGTACGATTCACCGTTAAGAATAATATATTATATGCGATTTGTCTTGGATGGCCTGAATCAGGTACATTTACTATAAAATCCTTAACCTCGACACATCCGGTGAGCAAAAAAGGAATCCGGTCGGTTTCCATGCTTGGTTCGTCTGAAAAAATACACTGGGATGAAACGGTTTCCGGTCTGCGTGTTGTTTTTCCACAAAAAAAGCCCTGTGATTATGCTTATGTTCTGAAAATTATTCCCGCAGGAGATCTTTTATACTAAACAATTGATATTTTCTAATTTATAAAAAATTATATTCTTATGCGAAAATTCAAACGATATTGTAAGACGCTTACGCTCAAGAATGATCCGGCCCTCATCAGAAAATATAAAGAGATCCATGCAAAAGGACAGGCATGGCCTGAGATTACACAGGGGATGAAGGAAGTTGGTATCCTGGATATGGAGATTTATATCCACCGGAACCGGTTGTTTATGATCATGGATACTATTCCCGATTTTGATCACGATAAAGCCATGTCAGATCTGGCCTCAAAACCAAGGCAAAAAGAATGGGAGGCTTATGTTGCTAAGTATCAGAATACATCCGAAGATGCTTCTGCGGATGAAAAATGGCAACTAATGGAGCGTATTTACGAACTTGATCAGCAGGAATATTATCCTCCTCAGGATGGGCAATTAAAGAATATAAATAAATATAGTTATGAAGAAAATAACTGATACATCCTTATTTGGAAGAACAGGGTTGACAATTCCTCCTATTGTTTATGGCACCAGTTTTCTTGGAAATCTGTATAAAGAATTGCCATGGGAGTCCAAATTAACCATTATAAAGGAATGGTTTGCTGCCATTAAGGGTACCGTGGTTATCGACACGGCAGGGAAATATGGTGCCGGTCTGGCACTGGAAGTTATCGGGAAAGGATTAAGAGAATTAAGAATATCACCAGACCGTATTTTGATCAGTAATAAATTAGGATGGTATCGAGTACCCTTAACTACTGATGAGCCAACTTTTGAACCCGGAGCATGGGTTAATTTAAAGTATGATGCTGTACAGAAAATCAGTTACGATGGAATACTTGAATGTTGGAAACAGGGATGTAACTTACTGGGGGATACCTATAAACCTGCTTTGGTTTCCGTTCATGATCCTGATGAATATCTGGCAGCTTCTGAAAATTCGGAAGACCGTTCAAAAAGGATAAATGATATCATTGATGCGTACAGGGCGTTAACGGAATTACGCGACCGCGGAGAAGTAAAAGCCGTAGGCATCGGTGCTAAAAACTGGCATATTATCTACGAATTGCATAAACATGTACAGTTTGATTGGGTAATGTTCGCCAATAGCCTGACCCTCTATACACATCCCCGGGAAATACTCGATTTTATGCAACAGCTTTCCCTTGAGGGCATAGGAATTATCAACTCAGCTGTTTTTAATGCAGGGTTCCTGACAGGGGGAAACTACTTTGACTACAGAAAGATTGATCCGGCTTCAGAAGAAGACAGGAAACGGTTGGCCTGGCGGGATAAATTTTTCCAAATATGTAGGGACTTTAATATTCAACCCGGGGATGCCTGCCTGCAATTTGCTCTTTCACCTCCGGAAGTGAATGCTGTTGCCTTAAATCCAAGCAAACCGGAACGTATCCGACGGAATGTCAAAGTGATTAGAACACCTTTGCCCGAAGTGTTCTGGGGTGCCTTAAAAGAAAATCACATTATTAACCCGGATTATCCATACCTGTAAGTTATGATTATAGATACCCATCAACATTTTTGGAAATATAACGCTGACGAATATGGTTGGATCAGTAAAGGAATGGAAAAAATCCGACGGGATTTTATGCCCGCTGATCTAAAAAAAAACATCGATCGTACTGATGTTACAGCCGTTATCTCCGTACAGGCCAGGCAGAAGTTGGAAGAAACAAACTGGTTACTTTCTTTAGCCTCAGAAAATGATTTTATTAGTGGGGTGGTCGGATGGTTCCCATTGGCAGATCCGGAAATAGAAGCGATCCTGGAACGGTATTCAGAGAATAAAAATCTGAAAGGAGTCCGACATGTCCTGCAGGATGAACCTGATCCTTATTATATGTTAAGGAAAGATTTCAATCGTGGTATCTGTCTGCTTCCAAGGTTCAGTCTGATCTATGAGATTTTGATCTATGAACATCATCTGCCACAGACAATCACGTTTGTTGATAAACACCTCAATCAGATATTTGTTCTTGACCATATAGCTAAACCGCTGATACGGGAAAATGTATTATCCCCCTGGAAAGAAAATATCACTGAACTGGCACGTCGTGAGAACGTTTTTTGTAAAATCTCCGGGATGGTTACCGAAGCCGATCACCATCATTGGAATGAAAATCAGTTAAAGCCCTATTTTGAGATTGTGCTGGATAGTTTTGGGCCTTCACGTTTAATGTTCGGATCAGACTGGCCTGTATGTTTGCTTGCATGTGGTTATGAACAGTGGGTAGAGATCATATATAGATTTATTGCCTCATTGTCTCCTGATGAACAAAAACAGATACGGGAAGAAAATGCACGTAACGTTTATAACTTATAAAATTCTTTGATGTTAATATTATGAAAGCTGTTCAAGTTATCAGGCCGGGGGTAGTCCAACTGATAGAGACAGAGAGACCGGTCCCCGGGTCAGGTGAAGTTTTGTTAAAAGTTTTATATGTGGGATTTTGCGGTTCAGATCTGAGCACATATCTGGGCAAAAACCCGTTGGTAACGTATCCAAGAATCCCCGGGCACGAGATTGCCGCAGTGATTGAAAGTAAAGGTCCTGATGTTCCGGAGCATATTCAGACAGGCAGGAGAGTGACTGTTGATCCCTATACACATTGCGGGCATTGTGCCGCATGTAAACAGGAGAGGTTCAATGCCTGTGAACATAACCAGACCTTCGGGGTACAACGGGATGGAGCCATGGCCGAATATATTACGGTCCCATGGGAAAAGATACTGGATGTGCCGGAGTTACCTGACAGGGAATTGGCTCTGATCGAGCCCTTGACAGTCGGATTCCATGCTGTTGGCAGGGGCCGGGTTACCCCACAGGATACCGTTATGGTAATGGGCTGTGGTATGATTGGTGTCGGAGCTATTACCGGTGCTGCTCACCGGGGGGCAACAGTTATTGCAGTGGATATTGATGATAACAAATTAAAAATGGCTCGGAAACTGGGGGCAAAAATTACGATCAATACAATAAAAAATAATCTCCATGAAACATTGCACAAGTTTCTTCATGGGGCTTCTCCTGATGTAGTAGTAGAGGCAGCCGGAAATCCTTTGACATATAAAGCGGCCATGAAAGAAGTATCTTTTACCGGAAGGGTCGTTTGCATTGGCTATGCCAAAGAAGACATTCTTTTTGCTACAAAATTATGGGTTCAGAAAGAATTGGATATTCTAGGCAGCAGAAATGCTTTGCCGGAAGATTTTAAAGGAGTTATACAGTATCTGAAAAAAGGATCTTTTCCGCTGGATTCTATTATTAGCAAGATCGTAACAATTGAAGAAGTTCCTCACGCATTTTCGGAATGGGCTGACAACCCTGCTCCTGTGTTTAAGATTTTATTAAAATTTTAAAATAGCAAAGCATTTAAATAGGGTTTGCTGAAATAGTGGTCAGATTGCTGATAATCATAATAATATGTTAATAAAAAAGGGGGTAAAAAAAGAGTTGGAAATGCAAAGAAATAGAAGAGATACAGGAGAACCCGTGCATGCAATACTTCATTGGTCTAAAAGAATTCACCACAGAACCCGTATTTGATCCGAGTTTATTTGTAGAGATCAGAAAACGCATCGGGAAAGAATCCTTTGATAAGTTGAATGAGCTGTTAATAAAGAGTGTATCATGGGAAAAAGATCAACCCGCCCCAAAAAAAAAGACAAAAAGCAAAAGAAGGGGAACAGGAAAAAGAAGAAGAACCCAAAAAGAATAGAGTAAAGATGCAAGCGGATACGACAGTAGCGGATCAGATACATTAAACTCGTTGACATCTTTTTGTTTTTTCAGCTCAAAAGTATGCATCTTTGTGATGAACCATAAAATTTAACTGGAATTTTAATATATATAAGATTGTATCAGATTAAATTTTTATATGAAACAGAGGAAACATGTTTGGATGATCATAGCCATCATCATGGCAGTGCTTACATGGGGCTGCGACTCAAAAGAGAAAATAAAAACTTCCATCGACTGGAGCAGTTTTCTGAGCCAACATGACCTGGTATGGACACGCTTGGCCACAAAATGGTACGAAGCACCTTTTTTAGGCAACGGGATGATGGGCTCCATGATATGGCAGACCGATGACCATACCGTCAGATGGGATGTCGGTCGGGGGGATGTTCAAGATCACAGACCTGGCGGAGGCATGTATAATACGTGCCGTTTGCCCATAGGTTATTTCATGCTTAAGACCAAAGGAAAGATCAAGAAGGGAACAATGAGATTGCATCTTTGGGATGCCGAGGCCACTGGTGTTATCAAGACTACAAAAGGCAGCATTCGCTGGCGATCAATCGTTCATGCAAAATGCGATATCATCTTAGCTATCCTTGAACCTTCGGAAGGTGAGCGCGGCTGTCACTGGGAATGGAAAACCCTGAAAGCGATCAGTCCCCGGCAGGCATCAGGCAGGGAACAGCCCGGATATAAAGATAATCCTCCGGCCAGAGTCGAAGAAGATGGCAATACGAAAATCTGTATTCAGCCTTTGTTATGCGGCGGGGAAACAGCAACTGCCTGGACTATTCAGCAAGATGAAGATCATAGCTTATTGACAGTCAGCGTGGCTCATTCATTTCCGGATACTAGTGCCCGGCAGAAAGCTGTTGATGAAATAAACAGTGTACGTGATGTCTCGTTAGACAACCTCCTCTCAAGTCATCGTGCATGGTGGCATGCCTACTACCCGGAGAGTTTTATATCGATTCCAGACAAATATTGGGAATCTTTTTACTGGATACAAATGTATAAGCTCGCATCAGCCACCCGTGCCGATGGTATGCTCATCGACAACCAGGGTCCCTGGTTACAGCCGACGCCATGGCCCGGTGCATGGTGGGATCTGAATGTTGAGCTTACTTACTGGCCCACCAATGCTTCAAACCGTCTTGAACTGGGTAGTTCCCTGACAAGAACCCTCTATTCCAATGTAGAGAACCTGATCAATACGGTACCTGAACAATACCGCAATAATTCTGCATCGATTGCTGGCGCCACCGGCCAATACTGTGTAGGAACCGTGGAAGCACCTGATGGTGAAAATGCACCAATGATGGGCCTGCTTCTCTGGTCACTTCACAATTGCTGGTTGCATTACCGTTACACGATGGATGAGCAGGCACTGCGAAACGACCTGTTTCCTTTGCTCAAACGTGCGGTAAACTATTATTTTTATTTCCTTACGGCGGACAGGGAAGGAAAGCTTCATCTACCCAAAACCTTTTCGCCTGAATACAAGTATAAAAAGGGACCTGACACCAATTTTGATCTCGCGCTCCTTCGCTGGGGATGCAAAACCCTGGTCGAAAGCAGTAAACGGCTGAACATCAATGATCCGCTTCTTCCGGAATGGAAAAAGGTACTCCGGAACCTGACGAAATATCCAACCGACGAGAATGGTTTTATGATCGCGCATGGCGTTCCTTTTGCTCAACGACATCGTCACTATTCCCATTTACTAATGATCTATCCGCTTTATCTGGTCAACAAAGATCAACCGGGTGCGGAGGAAATAGCAATAAAATCGGTGAAACACTGGCTGAGTTTCGGTGTGAAACATGGATATGCCTTAACAGGTGCCTCATCGATGTTTTCGGCTTTTGGGAAAGGTAATGAGGCCCTTACGTATCTTGAGGGACTAAAAGAATACCTCCAGGCAAATACGTTTTACTACGAAGGTCAGTACTGGCCAGTAATAGAAACACCTCTGTCCGGTGCCCAGAATATTCACGACATGTTTATTCAGAGCTGGGACGGAACAATCCGGGTATTCCCCGCCGTACCGGATGCATGGGGTGATATCGTATTTCACGATCTACGCACGGAGGGAGCATTCCTGGTCACAGCCTCACGGAAGGATAGAAAAACGCAATTTGTACGGATTAAAAGTCTTGCCGGGGAACCATGCCACATCATTCCGGGCCTGGAAGGCCGTGTCAACGTAACCGGAAGCCGGGATTTTAAGCTGAAGGAAGAAAAGCCTGGCGTATTTACCCTGGATATTAAAAAGAATGAGGAAGCCATTCTCTGGAGCGGTAAACGGATGCCGGTACTAACCATCGCCCCCGTTCCGGGAGATAGCAAGAAGTGCAACAGTTTCGGGCTGAAAGAATAAACGGAAATAATAAGAACAAAACATTCATCATCATGAAAAACTCAAAATGGTTCATTCTTCCTATTGGTTTTTTCCTTATATGGATAACCGGATTCATCAAAACCTTGGAAGCTCAGGATGCCCCCCTCCCAAAATTATCCAATCCTGTAACCGTTAAATACCTGAAGAAAAAGCTCCGGAAAAGTTCTCCGAAATTAATATTGACCCCTACCCTGGAGCATCATCTGAAACGTAAACTTCAACAGGATGAATTACTCAAAGAATACTATCAATACCTGATAAAGGCATCGGAAGAGATCATGGAAAAACCCGTTCTGGTAAAGAAACTGAAGGGATTCAGGATGCTTGCCGTTTCAGCAGAAATGGTGAACAGAGCAGGAATTCTCGGCATGGTTTACCGGATAGACAAAGATTCCAAAATCCTGAAGAGGCTCAATGAAGAAATAGTATCGGTTTGCCACTTCGATAATTGGAATCCCCAGCATTTTTTGGATGTTGCCGAGATGTCGTTTGCAGTGGCGCTGGCCATCGATTGGACGGGAGAATGGCTGCCCCCATCTACGGTTGAGCTGGCAAAAACATCTCTGATTGAAAAAGGTCTGAAGCCCAGCTACAAAGAAAAAAACGGACACCCAATGTGGTGGATAACCAGCCACAACAATTGGAATGCGGTTTGCCATGGTGGAATGTTAGCAGCGGCGCTGATGACTTTCGATAAAAATCCTGAACTAGCTGCCAAAACAATTCAACGCGTACTGGATAATTTGCCCAATTCCCTGCTGGAATATGTTCCTGATGGTGTCTATCCAGAAGGACCATCCTACTGGATCTACGGAACTTCTTATACCATTCTGGCCTCTTCGATGTTGAGCTCTGCTCTGGGACAGGATTTTGGGATCTATGAAAGCAAAGGGTTCAAAAAGGGTCCCGACTTCTATCTTCAATCAGTTGCTCCATCGGGTGAATATTTCAACTACTGTGATTCTGATGGCCGGTTAAGCGGACCTGGTGCTGTTCTTTTAAGCTGGTTTGCAGCAAAGACGGGTGATAAAAAGTATTTTATCAAGAAGTTTCTTGAAAATCCGAAAGATTTAGGACGGTTTGCAGGTCCCGGTATCGTCTGGTTATCTGAATATAAAATGCAGAAAAACACACCCCTCGCTACCCGGTGGTTTGGAAAAGGAAGAAACCCGGTCGCATTTTTCAGGAACGAAGATAATAAGAATCAATACTATCTCGCAGCAAAAGGAGGGACGGCTTCTGTGACCCACGGAAATATGGATGCCGGCACATTTGTGTTTGAATTGGATGGCGTTCGATGGGTCATTGATCCGGGGAATCAAAATTATTATGCATTAAACAAAATCGGATTTAATCTGGCTGATGGTTGCCAGGAATGTGAAAGATGGACATTGCTCACAAAATCAAATAAAGGGCACAGTACCATTACTATCAATGACGAAAGACATAATGCCTACGGTTATGCTCCGTTAACCAGTATTGAAAAGGGCAATAAACCGGGTGCTACCTTTGATATGACTGAAATATTTAAAGGGAAAGTCTATTCTGCTAACCGTACATTTATCAAAGATTCTGACCATTCGGCAATGATCGAAGATCATATTGTGATAAATGATTCCACTAAAGATATCGTGTGGGGACTGATGACGGTTGCCGATGTTGATATAACAGATAATGGTGCCATTCTGAAACAGGATGGAAAACAACTTCATTTGAAGATATTATCTCCTGATGATATTCATGTTAGTCTAATATCGCTGGATCCCCCACCCCTGGAAATAGATAAAATAATCAGGAATTTAAAACGCATTGAATTAAGAATACCCGCCTGGACCGTAAAAAATGAGGAATGTACTATTAAGGTTCGGTTGGTTGGGGATTAGATGAATTTCTGCTAAATTGGGGAAAGATTATTATCGATTTTTATTCATTCCGTTTCCTTTTGATAGTTGAAAATGAACTCTTTTTTTAATCTGTTAAAATTAAATTAGTGATCTTTTTGAAAACAGAGAATATGTTTTTCAGAATAAACGGTCAAAATATCATATATTTCGACTTCGATCAATGTCAAAAAATTTAAGAATAACCTATGGCAAATTCGGCACAAACTACTCCGGATATATATATTCTGAAGCAGTCGGGTGAAAAAGTAAAGTACAATCCCGACCAGCTCAGGCGTTCCCTGGAGCGTTCCGGTGCCGGGGAAGAAGATATCCGTGTCATTCTGAAAGAAGTACGAAATATTCTTTACGACGGTATCTCCACTAAAAAGATTTATCGTATAGCTTACGACTTGTTGAGAAAGAGAGCATCCCATGCCACGACCCGCTACCGACTGAAACAGGCTATCATGGATCTGGGACCCACCGGTTATCCTTTTGAAAGATTCGTCGGGGCGCTGCTGGCCCATCAGGGCTATCGGGTGGAAACCGGTGTCCTCGTAAAGGGAAGATGTGTTCAGCACGAGGTGGATGTGGTTGCTGTCAAAGATCACAAAAAGATTCTGGTAGAATGTAAGTTTCACCATGATCAGGGAACCAAAAGCGATGTCAAAGTTCCCATGTATATTCGGTCACGTTTTGAGGATATCCGGAAAGAGCTTCACCAACAACATCCCGGGGAAACCTTTGCTATGGAAGGATGGTTGGTTACTAATACACGTTTTACGGCAGACGCCATCAGTTTCGGAAGCTGTTCGGGTCTACGCCTGATTTCGTGGGACTATCCCGCAAAGGGAAGCCTGCGTGAGCGTATCGACCTGGCTGGTCTCTATCCTGTCACGTGCCTGCACACCCTTACCCGGAACGAAAAAAAACAATTGCTGGAAAAAGAGATCGTCATGTGCCGTGAACTGGCTTCAGACATGTCTGTGCTTTCATTCCTGGGCATCTCTGCCGCCCGTTTAAAAAGATTAAAAAAAGAACTGGATCTGCTTTTTGAAAAAACAAGAGCTGACCTCATGTCAGCTCTCTGATTATTTTTTCCTTTTCTTCCTGGAAAGCTTGCGTTGATACTTCGGGGAAAAAAAGTATTTGTTTTTCCCCAAATGGGTGGTATTGATCATTATCTGCTTCTTCCTTTTATTGCGTTGTTTAATAGCTTTTGAAGAAGAAGAACATCCCGCCAGGGAAATTGCCAGGAAAATGATTGTCAATACCCTTACCAGATATTTCATGAGGTCTTCTTTTGATAATCATATGGTAATCTTAATGCAATAATAAGAAAAATAGTTAAGAAAATTTGAAACCTTTCATGAGTTATCTCTCTCCAAAAAGGTGATTTACATTATCTTATTTTTTTATTTCCCTCACTTTTCCCGGATGCTCCGGCAATTGAATCTCTCATGGCAGTATCGGCCTGAATATTTTTAAATTTATAATAATCCATCACGCCCAGGTTTCCTTTCTTGAAGGCTTCTGCCATAGCCAGGGGTATCTGCACTTCAGCTTCAATGACCTTTGCCCGGGCTTCCTGTGCCTTGGCTTTCATTTCCTGTTCCAGGGCCACGGCCATAGCCCGGCGTTCTTCGGCTTTGGCCTGGGCAATATTCTTATCCGCGTTGGCCTGATCCATTTGCAGTACGGCCCCTATATTTTTACCAATGTCTATATCGGCAATATCAATGGAAAGAATCTCAAAAGCCGTCCCGGCATCCAACCCTTTATCGAGCACTGTTTTCGAAATGGTATCCGGATTTTCCAACACAGCTTTATGGGATTCGGACGAGCCAATGGAGGACACAATGCCTTCACCCACACGGGCCAGCACCGTTTCTTCGCCGGCACCACCCACCAACTGCTGGATATTGGCCCGGACCGTCACCCTGGCTTTGGCCACCAACTGTATCCCGTCTTTGGCCACGGCAGTCACCGGAGGTGTATCAATGACCTTGGGGTTCACCGACATCTGGACGGCTTCAAACACATCCCTGCCTGCCAGGTCAATGGCTGTAGCCATCTTAAAGGTAAGTTCGATATTGGCTTTTGAGGCTGATACCAAAGCATGCACCACTTTGGGCACATGACCTCCCGCCAGGTAGTGAGCTTCCAGTTCATTCCTTGATAATAATACCAGACCTGCTTTCTGTCCTTCGATCATCGCACTGACAATGACTCCCGGAGGCACTTTCCTCCATCTCATAATGATCAGTTGCAACAATGATATCCTCACCCCTGATACCAGTGCCTGAAACCATAAACCCAGAGGTATAAAATATAAAAACACCCAGAGCAGAATGAGAGCTCCTACAATAATAACAATATACAATCCGATTCCTTCCATGATATTTAGTTTTTTGGTTTAACAATAATATGATTTGACATAACCTTAATAATTTCCACTTTTGTATGCTGATCTATATATCCGCCCTGAGATTTGGCTTCATATACTTTTCCTTTCACCTTGACCTTTCCCATCGGATTAATGCGGCTGATGGTCACTCCATCGTCGCCCGGTATGATTTCACCCGCATTTTCTTCAATAACATTCACTTTCCCGTCCACTACCGTTTTCAGACTAAGTCGTCGCCATGTTTTTCCCTTGAGAACAAATACCAACGTCAGAACAAACAGAAGGAGGGTTCCCAGCAAGATGTAATTTCCGACTGTCGTTCCGTGATACTTATAACCCAGGATAATGCTGCCAATCAGCAATATCGCACCTCCGATACCTGCAACGGTAATCCCCGGGATTAGCAGAAATTCTACAAGAAATAAAAATATCCCCAGAATGATCAACAAAATAATAACAGGTATTGACACTTACTTTGGTTTTAATTAATTTATTCAATAATCGTTTTCAGACCGCATTCTGTCAAAGCATTCCTCTGGATTTTTAATTTTTCAACCTTCCCTTTGCTGATCTCACACTTCCCCTTAAAATGAGCGATCAGGGCACACTGCTCTGCCTGTTCGGGAGAATGCTTACAGATTTTCACCAGAGACTCGATCACATATTCAAATGTATGAAAATCATCATTCAACAAAATCAATACGGGTTTTTCACCTCTGATATCCGGATTCTTTTCCCGGTTTTTTAATTGTTCCTTATTCATTTTTCCGGTATTTATATTCCCTTAATCTCACTCAGCGGAATTCTTATCCCTTTTTTATAGGCTGTAACAAAACATCCACTAACGCCCATCTCTGCCAGTTTATTCCGGAAAGTTTTCGCCTGATCAAAAGTAGTAAAATTTCCGAAAGTATAAACATAAAGTCCCTGATTATTTCTTGAACGGATCACCACATATCCTTTTTCTGCAAATTTCTCCAGTTCTTTCAGTTTCTCCTGCGGCAAAGGATCACTGAAAACCCCCAGTTGAACCCTGAAAAGCACATCCTTCTCTTTGTGCAGAGATAACGTTTCGATCTTCTTAACGGAAGCTGCAGATTCCGTTATTTTTGCTTCGGCGACAGGATGGATGTTGGTATAGGGTTCCTGATCTTCAAGCCATTGTAGTCGACTGACAGAGGCTCTTTTCCCATTATAAAAACCCACAATGATTGCATCTTTGAACCCTTTGTGGCGCAGTTTCAGCAAAACGGCGGAGGCCTCTCCATAGGTACGAAACAAGCCGGTATAAAAACGAACCAGGTTTTTCCCTTGTATTTTCTCCACCACCATAGGATACATGCCCTTAAAATAGGTAACCGGCGGAGGGGTCTTAAAAACCCCTACCTGGATCCGGTAATTAACACCCGGAGGCATGGCATTAACAGTGGGTATATCCTTTGTCGCAGGATAAACGGTATGGTCTGCCATTTCAAACCCAAAAACATAATCACCCAGAATCTTTTCACGCTGTGCTTTTTCATCCACCATGGCCGGGGTCTTGGCTGTTACGACCCGTTCAACGGAGTTTCTGTTACCTGAAGGAACAGGCACCCCCTTCTTTGCTGTTTTTCCCGGTGGCTGTTCGGCCGGTGCCGGTATGCTCACATGTTTCTTCGGAACAGTTACCTGTTTCGGTGTGGGAGAAGCCACCGAGGCATGCACCAGATCGGTTTCAGCACTGGCAGTAATCAACCCGGCATACGTTGCAATGGCTTTACGTTGATCATCCAGCGCAGCCAGCTCATAGGCATTGGATTCCATTAACAAAGCATACTTATTCCCATAATTCAGGAAATTAGCAGCTTTTTTTCTTAGGATCAGGGCTCTGTTGTAGCTTACGGCCGCCTCATTTTTATAGATTTCTCCTTGTTTTCTTCTGGCATTATCCAGGGAGGAATGTCGCTCAAAAGATTCGATATATTTTTTATTCATGGCATATTCACCATCGTTGGCTTTCTGAAAAAAACCAACCGCTTTCAACCTGTTTTGTATTTTCTGTTCTTCCAGTTTATCAATCTTTTGTTGAGCTTTTTTCCTGATCTTATTACTGGTCGAGGTATTGATGATCATCTGCTGGCGGCTGATCTCCCGTTCAATCAGCAGGGCATCTTTCATATATTGATTTCCCTGAAGGTTCAATGCATGATAAGTATCCAACGTCCGGACATCCTCCGGTGAGAAAATCTTCCTGAATGCCGGTTGCCGGTAAAAGTCATCCCCTGTAAGTTCAAGAAAAGGGGAAGGACCTTCCCCGGAGAGGCGGACATTGGGAGGAAGCACCTTTGTTGCCGCAGGCTTCGACTGGTAATTCCGGGCCGTAACAGAAGGGTTCATATTCCCCGATTTCTCGTATTCTCTTGCCAAAACAAAGTAGGCGTCGGCTTTCTGTTGAAAAGATTCAGCCTGCTCATTAAGCCGGGTAAGGTCTTGTTGAATACGGATCCTGTCATTATCTGTGGCCGACCGCATCCGGTTTTCCTTCTGATAAATCAGGAGCCGCACCGAATCGGCTTTATGCTGAAACTCCAACGCTTTGCCGGCCACTTCCTGATAATCGTCATTTTTCCCCTGTGTCTCTGCAGGATTGTCTGTCTTCCGCACATCTGTCGTGCTGTTCATATACATATGACACCGGGTAATCCATTTATCCACATGATAGGATTTGCTTTCAGAGGCACCCGCCAGTTTGCGGAAACGATTAAAATAATCTATTGCTTCCCCGTAAAGGTCGGCCTGGTAACTGGCTTTCCCAAGATAGAAATACACATCGGCCGGAATATCTTTTCCCAGCGAAGCCACCTTCAGACGGTATATGGCCTGAGAAGGTTCCTGCTTAAGCTCAGTAAGACAAACTCCGGTATAATAATTATACCAGGGGTCTCTGGGAAAAGAACCAACCAGTTGCCGGTAACTCTTCAGCGCTTTGCTGTACTCCTGTTTGTTAAAATACTCCAGTGACTCCCTCTCCAGAGAAGCCTGTCGCCTGCTCTGCGCAAATGTAACAGGGGCTGCCAGCCATAACACTGATAAAATACCAATAAAAATAATACTGTTTCGCATAATCTCCTGATCAGATTCAATTCAGTATATCATAATTCATTAAATATCAAAAACTTCCACTCTATACAATAAATTATTCATAACACAATAAAAAGTTCAAATCTTTTTTCCATTAAAATTCATGTAAACTTCGTAATTTTACGCAAAATCTCAAAGAAAACATGCATCATGACGCATTTAATAGAAGGAGATCCGGCTCCTCCATTCGAAGGAACTAATCAACGTGGTAATACGATAAAACTATCCGATTTCAAAGGGAAAAAACTGATTCTTTATTTTTATCCGAAGGATAATACGGCCGGCTGTACGGCCGAAGCGTGCAATCTCAGAGATCATTATCAGGAACTTATAGAAAAAGGATATGCTATCGTGGGTGTCAGTCCTGATACCCTGAAATCACACCAGAATTTCGCCGGAAAATATAATCTGCCTTTTCCGCTCATTGCCGATCCTGAAAAAAAAATCCTGAATGATTACGGCGTGTGGGGCGAGAAGAAAAACTACGGAAGAGTATATCTGGGTGTACACCGTACTACCTTTGTCCTGGACGAAAACGGAAATATTCTGAAGGTTTACACCAAGGTCAGAACCAAAGAACATACGAAACAAATATTAAAAGACATGGAAGAATAATATTACCAGCCACTTCCACGGTATCACTATTTTTTATATTTTAAGCCTGTAATTCGGAAGATATATACTAAAAACAATTGCTTATCATGGATAAAGAAAACAAAGAAACAAACATCAGTAAGGAAAAACTGAAAGCCCTTCAACTAACGATAGATAAGATAGAAAAAGGTTTTGGAAAGGGAACCATTATGAAACTGGGGGATCATGCCATTGTTGACGTCCCCTCTATTTCGTCGGGTTCCATTGCCTTGGATATGGCCTTGGGGGTAGGAGGATATCCCCGCGGGCGGGTAGTTGAGATCTTCGGACCGGAGTCCTCCGGTAAAACAACCCTGGCCCTGCACGCCATTGCCAGTGCCCAGAAAAGCGGAGGGATCGCTGCTTTCATTGATGCAGAACATGCGTTTGACCGTTTTTATGCCGAAAAACTGGGCGTGGACACGGAGAACCTGCTGATCTCCCAACCCGACAACGGGGAACAAGCCCTGGAGATAACCGACCATCTGATCCGCTCCGGAGCCATAGACATTGTCGTGATTGACTCGGTAGCAGCCCTCACTCCGCGTGCCGAAATCGAAGGAGAAATGGGAGATTCCAGCATGGGCCTCCAGGCTCGCCTGATGTCACAGGCCCTGCGTAAACTTACAGCCAATATCAATAAAACCAACACCTGTTGTATGTTTATCAACCAGTTACGCGAAAAAATAGGCGTAATGTTCGGAAACCCGGAAACTACCCCCGGCGGGAATGCTCTGAAATTCTATGCTTCCGTACGCCTGGACATACGACGTATAGGCCAGATAAAAGAAGGGGACGATATCCGGGGAAACAGAACCCGTGTTAAAGTGGTAAAAAACAAACTGGCACCACCATTCCGGAAAGCCGAATTTGATATTATGTATGGAGAAGGCATTTCCCTGACCGGTGAGATTATTGACCTGGGCGTGGAAAAAGGGATCATACAGAAAAGCGGATCCTGGTTCAGTTACGGAGAGACCCGCCTTGGACAAGGCCGGGAAACCGTACGAAAACTCCTGGTTGATAATCCCGAGTTGCTGGACGAATTGAAAGAAAAGATCGTTCAGGCTTTTCAGGAAGAAGAAAATAAGTAAACACTGAGCGGAGGGTCTTTCATAAGAGATAAGAGATTAGAGATCAGGGCAATGAGTGGATTATATGGTCAACGACAGGCATTGATATGCGCTAAGCGTTATGTACTGTGCCTGAGATGAAGACATCCCACATAAAAGAAAAACATCAACACAATATATAATTATGAAATATTTTATCGCTCTTTTATGGGCCATTGCTCTTGTTTCCTGCAATCAGACCCAGACCAAAGAGCAAAAGGATAATCAGGTTGAAAAATCAGATTTTTCCAATAAACTTACCCCTGAAGAAGTTTCAGGAGGCAAGCTTACCGAGGAGATCATGTGGAAGTTCGGCCGGATCTCCGATCCGCAGGTATCTCCCGATGGAAAGGCTATTCTGTTCAGCATCACCCGTTATGATGCAAGCACCAACAAGAGTACTACCCATGTCTATACTCTTCCTGTGACAGGAGGCGAGGTTAAGCAGATCACAAAAAGTCCCGGACATCAGATGCATGCACGCTGGGTGCCAGGAACCCAGCGCCTTGGTTACCTGTCAGACGAAGGAGGAGAAATGCAACTCTGGGAATGCAATACAGATGGGTCCATGCCCCATAAGATAACCTCCGTTAAAGGAGGCATATCGGCTTTTGCCTACGCTCCAACAGGAGATAAAATCTGGTATACCCATGATGTCCAAATAGACAAAACCACCCATGACCTTTATCCTGATCTTCCCAAAGCAAATGTATACATCATCAATGATCTGATGTACCGTCACTGGGATCATTGGGAGGACGGCGCCTACAGCCATATCTTTGTAGCTGATTACAATAACGGACAGATCAGCGACGATAAAGACATTATGGAAGGAGAACCTTATGACTCTCCTCTCTCCCCTTTGTTTGACGATGCAGAGATCACCTGGAGCCCTGACGGAAAAAACGTGGCCTATACCTGCAAAAAGCTGAAAGGCAGGGACTATGCACTAAGTACCAATTCCGACATATATGTATATAACCTTTCTTCCTGTAAAACCACCGATATTACAAAGGATAATCCCGGCTATGACAAATACCCGGTTTATTCTCCCGACGGAAAGAAAATTGCTTACCGGAGCATGGCCACCCCCGGTTATGAGACTGATAAAAACCGGCTGATGATCTATGATTTGGAATCCGGCAAGACTGTTGACATGACAAAAGACTTCGATCAGAATGTCGGCAGTATGGTCTGGACACCCGACGGGAGTAAGATATACTTTATAAGTGGTATCCACGCTACTTACCAATACTTTGTTTTGGATATTTCCTCAGGGAAAATTGACCAGGTTACAAAAGGCGCACACGATTTTACCACCATTGCTTTATCCGGGAACCAGCTCATCGGGGAAATGATGTCCATGTCCATGGCTCCTGAAATATTCATCACCAATACGAATACCGGTGAATACAAACAGCTTACCTTTGTCAACAAAAACATATATGACAAAATCCGTATGGGTGCTGTGAAAAAGCGATGGGTCGGGACCACGGATAACAAGAAAGAGCTGGTGTGGGTCATTTATCCGCCAGATTTTGATTCCACAAAGGTCTACCCTGCCTTGCTTTATTGCCAGGGAGGGCCGCAGATTGCGGTCAGTCAGTTCTGGAGCTATCGCTGGAACCTCCAGATCATGGCTGCCCATGATTACATCATTGTAGCTCCCAACCGGCGGGGCTTACCCACTTTCGGTCAGGCTTGGAATGCTGAGATTTCAGGCGATTACGGAGGGCAAAACATGAAAGACTACCTCAGTGCTATTGACACCCTGAAAAAAGAACCTTATATTAATGAAAACAGGCTGGGCGCCGTCGGTGCCAGCTACGGAGGTTTTTCAATATTTTGGTTGGCAGGCCATCATCATAAACGCTTCAAAGTCTTTATCGCCCACTGTGGAATCTTTGACTTTGAAAGTATGTACACCTCCACCGAAGAAATATTTTTCGTCAACCACGACCTGGGCGGACCGTACTGGGACAAGAACAATAAGGTCGCTCAACGTTCTTATGCCACTTCTCCCCATAAGGCTGTACAGAACTGGGACACTCCCATCCTGATCATTACCGGAGAAAGAGACTTCCGTATCCCATACACCCAGGCACTGGAAGCTTTCGGGGCAGCCCGCCTGCGTAATATTCCGGCCCGCCTGCTCGTATTTCCGGACGAGACCCATTTCGTCACCAAACCCCAAAACGCCATCCTCTGGCAACGGGAGTTTTTCGGATGGCTGGACCGATGGCTGAAAGAAAAAATTGAAAATTAAGAGTTTATTTATACATATTTAAATACATAATTAAATATGTATTTAAATATGTATAATCCCTTTCTGCTTATTCCCTGCATCTCTTTGTCAATCTGTCCCTTAGTCTCTTATCTCTTCTTCTCTTCTTCTCTTCTTCTTCATCTTACTCTCGCTCCTCCATCTTCTCCAGGATAATTGTCAGTTTCTTTTCCAGCGGCAGGTTTCCGTCAATCCAGAGAATAGGGACTCCCCTTTTTTCCATACCCCTAAACCAGGTCATTTGCCTTTTGGCAAACTGATGGATAGCTGTCTCCAGTTTTCGGACCATCTCATCGTAAAAAAGCTCTCCTTTCAGATATAAAGCAATATACTTGTACTCCAGACCATAATAAATCAAGGTATCAAAAGATACTCCCTTATTAAGCAATGTTTCCACTTCTTCGATCATTCCTTCTTTGAGCCGGCGGTATAATCTTTGAGAAATATTGGTCCGCCGGGTTTCCCGGTCAACACGAAGTCCGAAAATCAATGGGTTTAACTCTGGAAAATGGGGTTCTTTTTCAGGATGGGATGCATAATAGTGTTCTATTTCCAGGGCCCGGATGACCCTTTTACGTGTATCCAGATCCGTAATGTTATGCAGTTTTTTGTAAGAAGCCAGCATGTCGGCCAGCTCCTTCATGGTTTTGTCCTCCAGCGTAGCACGGAATGCCGGATCTATCGGTACTTTAATCAATTTATACCCCCGCAATACTGCTTCAATGTAAAGTCCGGATCCTCCCACCAGTACCGGCATTTTTCCCCTGGCACGAATATCTTCATATACCCGGATAAAGTCCTGTTGAAATTCAAAGACATTGTATTTCTCTCCCGGATTCCGTATGTCTATCAGATGATAAGGGACCTTCTCTCCTTCCACTATGAAGTCCCGGAGATCTTTACCTGTACCGATATCCATATCCCGGTATACCTGGCGTGAATCTCCACTAATTATTTCACCATTGATTTTTTTGGCGAGAACAGCCCCCAGACGTGTTTTACCAGAAGCGGTAGGCCCGGTAATAACCAAAAGATTACAACACCCTGAAGTCATTCTTTTTTATTTTCTTCCGGTTCACTGCGCTCCGGGGTTTGTGTCTCGTGTTTTTCCATTACAACTTTCAAGTCTTCCATGTCTTGCTTCCCGGGTTTTACCCCTTCGTGCTTCCCTGACTTCTTTCTGAACAAAGCTGAAATCACACAAATAAGCAGAGCCACTAACCCTCCGGCCAGAAACGAAAACAAAACGAGAAGTCCCGACTGACTGTCATAATTCCACTTCATGAAGCGAATAGAGACAACCTGGTTGTTCTGGGCAATAAATATTGCCAGAATAACAAAAATAACAGCAATAACAATGATGTTTAAAATCTTTCTGAAGCTCATGATGATCAAGTTTTGTTACACAATTTCTTTTCCTAAAGATACAATTTCTTTGTAATATCCGTATTTTTGCCTTCATGATAAATAAAAAGATAGAGATACGAAACAAGAAAGCCTCTTTCCTGTATGAGTTTATCGAAAAATTTATTGCAGGGATCCAACTTACCGGAACAGAGATCAAATCCATACGCAATGGGAAGATAAGCCTGACAGATGCCTATTGCTATTTCCGTGATCATGAGCTGTGGGTGAAAAACATGCACATCGCTGAATATGAATACGGGACATACACTAATCACGAACCGGACCGGGACCGCAAATTGTTGCTAAAAAGACAGGAATTGAAACGGCTTGAGAAGAAAGTAAATGAGCGTGGCTTCACCATTGTTGTCATCCGGCTTTTTATTAACGACCGGGGTTTGGCAAAAATTGAAGTTGCTCTGGCCCGAGGGAAAAAAGAATACGACCGTCGGGAAGAGATCAAAAGACGCGACACCAAAAGGGATATAGACCGGATGTACAAAAAATATTAGATCCCGGAGCTTATCATCGATCAAAATATTTTTCCTGCATACTCAGGATATTATTATTGTGAAAAATAATGATTCATCAGTTCATAAATATCCTGGAGCGACAGAAAAGTACGGTAATCAAAGTATTTCTCAATAGCATTCAATAACTCGTTAAAAGAGATCTCTCCATTATGGTCGAGGTCAAACTCCCGGAACTTAAGCGGAACTTTTTTCTTTCCTGAAATACAGGCCTCCATACTTGTTTGTAGATAATAATCAAAATCCGTAAGAATTGCCCCGTTTTTGTGGTCTATCAGGTTTACCAATAACGAATCGTTAACATGACGTCCTTCTTCATCGACCAACAATCCTTCCGGTGTATTGATTTCCCTGTCAAGATAATCCGGAATCCCGTCATGATCACTGTCAAGAGGACATCCCGTTGAGTCAATCGGAACTCCGGGCGGTGTGGAAGGACATTGGTCATTGAAGTCCAACACCCGGTCATTATCGGTATCACCCGAGATTATGTCATTATCAGGCATCTCAGCACGCATCTTCTTAACATTCCTGTATTCAGGTCCGGAAAACAGATCCAGGTGCAAGGTGATAAAAGAAAAAGTAAAATAATCATTTCTTCGGTTTATACTCACACCCATACTGTGTTTGTCGACATTATCAATGAGATCCGTTGAAGTAATATGTAATGATGTCCCCATCCGTAAGGAAACCCGTCTGGAAAAAGAAGCTTCAAAACCCAGCTCGACAGGCACGCCGAAACCATATTCCGGGTAGTTGCCACGACCATAAAGATCCAAGCCCCTCAGGTCCGTTTCAAACTGATAATCCGGTGTTATAATCTCCCCGACATGATTACGAATGGTTCCATCTTCATTATAAATATAATGATTTTCATCAGATCCTTTCATATCGCCTTTAGTATTAAAAAAGAAAGTTTCCACTCCCACAGAAATATAAGGAAAAACAGAGGATGATTTTCGGTATAAATGAGATAAATTGCAGGATACCGACACCCCGAAAGAAGAAATATCGGTATAAAAGTTCAAATGATCGCCGGAGGTTCCCTGGTTACCGCTTAAGCTTCCTTTCAGAATGTTAAAATCAATTTTATAAAAATGATGTTTATCCAGAAAAGAAGACATCGTGATCCGCCATCCCGGGTTGTTGGTAAAGAAATGCCAGTAATTGTTTTGCACATCTCCCAGAAAAGAAAATGCCCCCATGCCAATCCCGACAAAAGGCTTATACTCCGAATTTTCTCCTTTTATCGTTTCCGTTAAGAGGCTGTCATAATAGTTCTCCTGGCCGTATAGGGAAGGGTGTACAACGGATAAGAAAAGAAACAAAACAGACAAATATAAAAGCCGGCGCTTCATTTGATCCGTAATTTCATATGCTATTCTTTAATTTTGACTTTATCGACCTAATTATTTAAACCATTTCTGTCCCGTACGGTCCAGTGCCTCACGTACGGAAATCCTTTTTCCGTTATCATAAGCCGTCACAAAAGCCGAATCTATGTCGGTGGTCTCTTTCATATGCCGGACAAAGGCACGGGCGTCTTTATACAAAGCAAATATTCCGGTTGTATATTTGAATAAGCCGTTTACTTCTTCCCGATATATTTTCCCCGGAATATGATGTTTTCTGATATATCTTTCAATCTGCACCGGATTTCTGGTGGCCAATACCTGCACCCTGAAATAGATTCCTTCTGCTGCAGAGGCTGGATGTTGCACGATTTCCATAGGTTGACCCGGTTTATTTTCAGAAACAATTTTTGTTTCCTCACGATTCCCGGCAGGCTTTTTCTCCTGTGATACGGAGGAAGAAGGAGGGGTTGTCAATACGGTTGCAGTTTGTGTTGATCCTTCCGTATTGCTTTTTTGAAGAGGTTTTGCAGAAGTCTCAGCCGTCATTTGCGATTCTGTAGTCTTGTCCAGTTTAGCCAGCAGAGAGGCATATTCTTTCCCTGAAGCATGCAGCGGTATCTTTTCCTGCACCGGGATAATTATTTTTGAAACAGGCCGGTCATTCAACATATAGGAAAATGTTCCCGTCACAAGCGGGGGTTCCGGCACATTTTTATCCATCGGGACCAGTTTATAAGCAACCACCAATATGGTATCCTCCGGCATAGTCATCCAGATAAATTTCAGTTTGCCGCTACGATAGGAAAATATTGATCCTTTTCCATCGATGTTTTCGGCTATATATCCGGAGGGTATCGTTTCTTCCACGCGGGCCAGTTTTTTCACAAAACCCCGTTTCACCAATATCCGGACAATCCATCCGCTGCCATCTTTGGCTTTTTCCGGCTGCTGACGGTAAACTACAAGTCCGGAACTTATAATCTGCTGATTTCCCATGGGAGTCTCAGCAGCAGTACCTTGTGCAGACACCTCCGGAGAAGTCAATATGGTAATAGATTTTTCAGGAACGGCAACTTCTTCCCTCTCTCCATTGTTGACATAAGAAAACAAACCTGAGATACGGAAAATACCATGCAGGCGAAAATCCGGGATCAAGGTATACTCAAGGATAATATCTTCCTGCGGAGGAAGTTTTAGCCAGATAAAATTTACTTCTCTGTCCTTGAAAGTAAAATCCGAATTGGCCAACTGTCCAGGTTCAACTTCAAATCCCGGAGGAATCTTTTGTTTAAAACGTGCAAAATCAGAATGTGTACCTTTGTGAATAACCACCTTTACAGGTATTGTATCGCCTGCCTGAGCCTGTTCGGGCAACAACAAAGACACGGAAATATCCTGAGCAGATACAATTATAGTGGAAAGGATCAGCATTCCGGCCAAAGAAATAAAATAAATATTTTTCCACATCGAAGTAATATTAAAAATTGGGTTTTAACATGTATCTTGAATAAAAATGATCAATCTCTTTGACAGCATTTTCAGCTGTATCCACTATTGTAAACAAATCAAGGTCTTTTTCGTTGATATTATGTTCTTTTTCCAACATCACATTCCGTATCCAATCTACCAGCCCTTCCCAATACTCCCTGCTAACCAGAATGATGGGAAACCTTGCTATTTTCCCTGTCTGGATCAGTGTGATGGCTTCAAACAGTTCATCGAAGGTGCCGAAACCGCCGGGTAAAACGATAAACCCCTGGGCATATTTCATGAACATCACCTTGCGGACAAAGAAATAGTCAAAAGTGATCAGTTTGTCAGGATCAATAAAAATGTTGGATTCCTGTTCAAAAGGCAAAGCAATATTGATACCTACCGATTTCCCGTGACCTTTCTTGGCACCCATGTTGGCAGCCTCCATAATGCCCGGACCTCCGCCGGTGATAACACCATAACCTCTTTGTGTCAACCGGAAGGCAATATCCTCAGCCAGATGAAAATATTTATTATCGGGTTGTGTGCGGGCCGATCCAAAAATGGAAACACAAGGCCCGATGCGGCTCAACTTTTCAAACCCTTCCACAAACTCAGATAGTATCTTGAACACCTGCCAGGAATCCGATACTTTTATCTCCTGCCATGATTTTTCCTCAAAAGCTTCTTTGATTCTTTCTTCTCCGCTTGTCATAGGATCCGATTAAATTTATCATAAAACACTGTCAACTAACAAAAATAGTTAAAAATTTAATTAAACCAATTTTAACTCTGCTTCAAGAAAACGGGAAGTAAAACCTTTTCTGCTACGGGCTACTTCTTCAGGCGTTCCCGTAACCACCACCTCCCCCCCCTGTATACCACCTCCCGGTCCTAAGTCTATAATATAATCTGCTGTTTTGATCACATCCATGTTATGTTCTATTACAATAACTGTATTTCCCCTTTCCACCAAAGATTGAAGCACATCCAGCAGCATCTTCACATCCGCAAAATGAAGTCCCGTAGTAGGCTCATCCAATATGTACAAGGTTTTTCCCGTACTTTTCCGAGCCAGTTCTGCCGCTAGTTTCACCCGCTGTGATTCCCCACCGGAGAGAGTTGTGGAAGGCTGTCCCAGAAAAACATACCCCAGTCCGACATCCTGCAAAATCTTTAGCTTCTGGTAAATAGAAGGGATGTTTTCAAAAAATTTTACTGCCTCATTGATTGTCATATTCAGCACATCATGGATGTTTTTTCCTTTGTATTTCACCTGCAATGTTTCCCGGTTATATCGTTTCCCGTTACATACATCACAATGCACATATACATCAGGAAGAAAATTCATTTCAATGGTTTTCACGCCGGCGCCCTGGCAGGCCTCACACCTCCCTCCTTTTACGTTGAATGAAAACCTGCCGGGTTTATAGCCCCTTATTTTAGCCTCCGGCGTCTGTGCAAACAAATTTCGTATATCGGAAAATACGCCAGTATAAGTAGCAGGATTTGATCGGGGCGTTCTCCCCAACGGAGACTGATCAACTTCAATCACCTTATCAACATGTTCCAGTCCTGTTATCCTTTCATAGGGCAGCGGATCCTCAAGGGTCCGATACAAACGCTTCTTGATAATCCGTTGCAAAGTCATATGCAACAGGGTGGATTTTCCCGATCCAGAGACTCCCGTAATACATATCAGCACCCCAAGGGGAAAGAAGACATCTATGTTTTTAAGATTATTGCCGCGTGCTCCTGTAATACGAATCATTTTTTCTCCGACAGCTCTTCTTTCCTGCGGCACAGGGATTTCTTTTTCCCGTCGCAGGTACATCCCTGTAAGTCCATTTGATCGTGCCACTTCCGATGGTGTTCCCTGGGCAACCACCTCTCCGCCTTTCCTGCCAGCCAAAGGGCCCATATCCAATACATGATCTGCCGACATGATCATCTCACGGTCATGCTCTACCACGATCACAGAGTTACCTGCATCCCTTAGTTGCTGCAGGGAATGTATCAACCGGAGATTGTCACGCTGGTGCAGGCCTATGCTCGGTTCATCCAATATATACAATACATTAACCAGCTTGGATCCTATCTGGGTAGCCAATCGTATTCGCTGGCTTTCTCCACCTGAGAGCGTACGGGCGCTTCGGTTCAGAGACAGGTAATCTACTCCTACATCCAATAGAAATTTCAAACGTGCCCGTATCTCTTTTAATATCTCCGCGGAAATCTTTTGCTCCCTCTCACCCAGATACGCCGGAAGCTCATTTATCCATTGATACAATGAAGATATATCCATAGATGCCAATTCAGCGATATTTTTACCATGAATACGGAAGTACAACGCTTCCTTTTTTAACCTCGACCCTTTGCATTCCGGACAAGTAATGTATTTAACAAAATTTCTTACCCTCGATTTCTTTCTCCCCTGGGCATTCTCCTCCCCGTTCATGCCCAAAATAAAATTGATAATCCCATCAAAACTGAGAAAATAATTAGTCGATATTCCCAGACTTGTATTTACCAGCCGGAAAGACTCTTCCGAGCCATACAGGATCACATCCATGGCCTCTTTGGGAATATCTTTCACAGGAGTGTCAAGAGATAATGAATATTTCTGGGCAATAGCTTCCAGCTGCCAGAAAATCAAAGAACTTTTATAAGGCCCTAATGGTTCAATGGCACCATTCCTTATGCTTTTATTAGTATCTCGGATAATCTTGCTCACGTCAGCCTCAGGCACTGTTCCCAGTCCGTTACACACCGGACAGGCACCCTGTGGAGAATTAAAAGAAAACGTATGTGGAGCTGGTTCGTTATAAGATATTCCCGTTGTCGGACACATCAGTTTCCTACTGAAATAACGCAATTCATCTCTTTCCGTATCCCATACCCGGATCACCCCATCCCCATATTTCATGGCTGAAGCTACCGACCGGCCTAGTCTTCTCTCATCCACATCCTTTATCATCATTTTGTCAACGACCAACTCAATATTATGTGTCTTGTAACGATCCAGCTTCATATCCGGCATCAACTCTATCAACTCCCCGTCAATCCTCATATACAAAAACCCCCTTCGCATCATCTGCAGGAACAATTCCCGGTAGTGACCTTTCCTGCCCCTCACCAATGGAGCCAGGATCATCACCTGCTTTCCCTTGAAAGAACGTCTTATCAAACTTAAGATCTGATCATCCGTATACCGGATCATTTTTTCCCCTGTTTTGTAAGAATAAGCCGTACCAATACGGGCATATAACAATCGGAGAAAATCCCAGATCTCTGTAATTGTACCAACCGTGGATCTGGGATTTTTTCCGGTTGTTTTCTGCTCAATGGCAATAACCGGTGAAAGACCGGTGATCTTATCCACGTCAGGTCGTTCCATCTGGCCCAGGTAATGACGGGCATAAGCCGAGAACGTTTCCAGATACCGCCTTTGCCCCTCGGCATGAAGAGTATCAAATGCCAACGAAGATTTACCTGAACCACTCAATCCAGTGATAACCACCAGTTTATTCCGTGGAATGGAAACATCTATGTTTTTCAGATTGTGAACACGTGCTCCATATATTTTTATAAAAGCATGATCTTGCCCGGTAATCCTTCTGGATACCATTTTTTTCCCCTCTTTCCTCACGACCGTATATTCACTTTTTATAAACGGATAAAATGTTAAAAATAATTTAATTTTTACAATCTGAAAAGAGGTTTAATCTCTGTATTTAGTTTTTTCGTTAAAAAAAAAGCAGAGGAGAAGTCCCCTGCTTTAAGAAAAGGTTAGGTTAATATAGGGTGATTAAAAGTAAAAGCTCATACCGCTGTATATCCCGATGGAATAAGGATGTGTCAAAACATCCGGACTCTTGTATATAGGATTCAGATAATATTTCAGCATTGGTTCCAAACGGAATCGAAAAGCATTTGATACCCTATAAGACAATCCCAATCCCAGTGTTCCGTTAAAATTTATCTTTTGTAGTTCGTACATATCTCCGATGAGTGTAGACCCCTGCTCTGAAATAACGGAAGTTTGTCCCTTTACCAGAAAGTTCGTTCCCAAACCTCCAATAATATTCAGATCCACGATTCTATCGATCATCTTATACCTCATTAGCAAAGGAATTTCCACAAATTCCAGTTCCTGTTTCAATTGGACATCTACCGGTTCATACAGATCCGCTCCCAGACGGGAAAGCAAAAAATCCACTTGGTCATTCCCACCGGGACTTTTCCGATTTGCAACAAAGACAGGGGTTCCGCTATATCCTAGTTTTCCTTCGGATACATTGATAAAATTATTCCCTTTGGATTCCAGGATAGCCAGCCTACCGCTTTTTTTCATTCTGAAAGCTACCACATCATTTACTTTCTGCCCCAGACGATAGTATCCTATGCCGCTTTGTACGGATAATCTCTTGTTCCCTTCATAGAAAAAGGATAAATTTCCAGCAAATGAAATAATGCCGTTTTCCTCAGCATTCAAATAAGACACAAGCAAAGGATTTCCTTCTGTCAGATGCCGGTAGGCATATACCGGTCCGAAATCTCCACCGATGCCCCAGGTTCTTTTTTTCTCAGGTTGATTTCTAAGCACAGGAGATACAGGCAACGACTCTGTCTGAAAATACTGATCCATCAGGTTATCATCCAAGGATATTGAAATATTCTTTTGTCCATACAATATGAAAGCATTTTTAGGAGACAGGAAAGCCATTTGCATCATGTTATCAAACACAGAAACTTTTTCTTGGTTTATGTTACTATTCTTGGCAGGCACAGACGTAACATGCGAAACTTCATGTAAAGGTGTTGTTTCTCCTTTTCTGGCGGATGCTTTTGATATAATATATGTCTTAGAAATTATATTTCCGTCCTCATTTCCCGTCTTCCCGGAATGTTTCCTGACGGGTTCTGCCACATATTCCGTTTTATTACTCTCAGAAACGGAATGTTCTTTTTTATTATGTTGTTGTCGGATTGAAAAAACCGGTTGATCAGCCAGACCGTTATCGGAAGGTTCCCTCAGGAAAATCAACCATAAAGAGCCGGTAAGAACAAAAAGCAGAAGGGATGCAGCAACGAGCCTGGGCACTGTGAATAAAAACATCTTCCTCTGATGAACTCTGTCTTCTATTTCACTCCAGGCGTCAGTTGGCGGGGTAACATTAAGATCACCTAATCTTTCCCTGAAAATCTCATCAATATATTTTCCTTTTTCTTCCATCCTGACTAATCAACCAGTTTTATTCAGTCGTTTAATCCTTTCCTGTAAAATATTACGGGCTCTGGATAAATTTGATTTGGAAGTGCCTTCCGATATGTTGAGCATCTGACTGATTTCCTTATGTGAATAACCTTCGATGGCAAAGAGGTTGAACACCACCCGGTATTGCGGGGAAAGTTCCCTGATCATTTGCAACAAATCCTGTGCAGACAACTCCGACAGAATATTTTCAGACCCCGGGGGATCCTGAAAATCAACATCTTCAATGGAAGCGGTCAAACGGTCTTCTTTTCTGAATCGCTCTAAAGCCGTGTTTACCATAATCCTGCGAACCCATCCCTCAAAAGACCCCTGAAAACGGAACTGTTCAAGATTCTGAAAAACCTTGACAAACCCATCCTGCAGAATATCCCTGGCTTCTGTTTCATCCCGGGCATATCTTATACATAGACCATACATCTTCCCTGACAGAGTCTCATAAAGAAATTTCTGCGCAGAACGATTACCTTTGATGCTTTCCCGAATGACGTTCTTAAAATCCCCGCTCACGAATCTTCAGTGTTAATTCCGCAAATTGCAAAAATTAATACTAAAAAAAAATATGACCGGAAAGCAAATCCAAAAATTTTTCCAAAGAACCTAACATTTTGATGAATGTACCTGCCGAATGGTTGCGTAAGATCCCCGGGATACTTTTCTCCGCCGTCCCAAGGATTTTTCTTTTAGAACCGTAACTGTCTATAATTAAACTATAAAGGAAATACACAATGGTAATCTAACGATGAAAAAGAAATTATTTGGCATTGTATTTGTTCAAGTTATTTTAGATTTTTTATATGAAAAAAACAAGCAGGAAAAATAGTTATATTATGAAAACAAGTCTTTTATTCTCATTGGGCTTAATCCTCCTTTTGAGTTTTTCCTGCGAGAAGAAACCGGTGTCAGTTAACACAGACCCCAAACCCATTGCAGTAACTGAAAAATCAATGAAAGTGATCTCTGCCGGCAACCGGTTTGGTTTTGAAATCTTTCAGGAAATTCTGAAGGATGAGGATCCTGATAAAAACCTGATGATCTCTCCGTTAAGCATTGAAATGGCTTTATCCATGACCTATAACGGGGCGGGCGGGGATACAAAAAAAGCTTTCGAAGATGTACTTCATACCGATGAGTTGTCCTCTGCAGATATAAATCAGTCCATGTACGACTTGCGGGAGGCCTTGACGACTGTTGATCCCCGGATAACCATGGAAATCGCCAACTCAATCTGGTACAGGAACACCTTCCATGTTGAAGATGCTTTCCTGGATATCAACCGGAATTATTACGATGCCGAAGTAAAAGGTCTTGATTTTTCCAATCCTGCAAGCATAAACATCATCAACGGATGGGTGGATGATAAAACCCACCATAAAATACCGGAGATTATTGACGACATCGATCCCATGACCATCATGTTTTTGATCAATGCCGTCTATTTCAACGGAACCTGGAAATACCGCTTTGACAAGGAAAACACCCGTCCCATGGAGTTCTATGTTACTCCTGATAAAACCATACAGGCAGACATGATGTACCAGAAAGGGGACTT
>DRPN01000003.1 GCA_011374625.1 Bacteroidota bacterium | reverse complement strand
GCTCCCTATTGTATATCCCAGGCACTTGTAAATGCTGCCAAAGGGAAATTGAAAAACGGATTTGTCTTTGCAGGCAGCAATGCATGGCGGACGAATAAAATTCAGCCTGTAAAAGCAGTGCTGAATGAAATGATTGAGGAATATAACAGGGTAAAAATCCCTTTATACAGACTTCCGGTGAACAAATATGCAGAAAAAAATAAAGCTGTTATCTGAAAAAAAGAGGCCGCCGGCCTCTTTTTTTATTCCCCATGAATACGTTTTTTCTTTTCCAGTAATTCTTCTTTGCTTTCCTGATGATCAGGGTTTGGAATAATACAATCTACCGGACAAACGGACTGACACTGGGGTTCATCATAAAAACCCACACATTCTGTACATAAATCCGGATTGATAACATAGGGTTCGCCCTCACTGATAGCATCATTAGGGCATTCGGTTATACATGCACCGCAAGCGATACATTCATCTGTGATTATTAAAGCCATAATCGTACGTTTTTAATGGTTAATTATATTGCAGGTAAAGTTATAAATAATTTTTTTTATTGTTCTTTAGTTCCGTAAGTTTTTATCACCATGTTCTAGGGTATAAAAACATAAGCAGGTGAATCATGTGTTAATAATGGTATCGAAGTCAATTTCTTCCTCTTTGTTGACTTCAGTGAGGGACATATCTTCACATTTCAGGGTGCGGGCGTGGTACTTCTTCAGCAAGTTGTAGTTATGGGTGGCAAAAAGGACCGTACAGCCTGTTTTGCTGATATCCAGCAAAAGGTTCAGGATCCCGTAGGAAGTATCCGGATCCAGATTCCCGGTAGGTTCGTCTGCCAGAATGATCCTTGGATGGTTCAGCAAAGCCCTGGCTATTACCACACGCTGCTGTTCTCCCCCGGATAGCTGATAGGGCATCTTATATCCCTTGTATTCCATATTTACCATTTGTAAAACCTCATGGATACGCTCTTCGATTTTTTTCTTATCCCTCCATCCCGTGGCTTTAAGAACAAAGGCCAGGTTGTTATTCACATTACGGTCGGTAAGCAACTGAAAATCCTGAAAAACGATCCCTAAATTCCTACGCAGAACAGGAATCTCCTTTTTTTTTAAGGTTTTCAGATAAAAATCTCCGACACGTGCAAATCCTTCTTTGAGAGGTATCTGTGCATTTATGGTTTTGATAAGGGTTGTTTTGCCGCTTCCTACCTTTCCGATAAGATAAACAAACTCACCGGGAAATATACTGAATGTAACATTCTTAAGAGCCAGATGATCCTTTTGGAAAAGATTGCAATGCCGGAATTCTATTAATGATTTTTCTTCCATTTGTTCCCTGGTATATTCTGGTTGGAGTTCAAACCTACATAAATTTTTTCATACAAATATAATTAGTCTGTATGAATAAGTTTATATATAAGCTATCGCAAAATTATTCCTCCTGCCGGAGGCCAACAGGCCTCCGGCAGGTTTAAAATCAATGTTTCTTCAAAAGCAAAATACCATTTTGTATGGCAGTGACATGGCCTTTTATGTGGAAATTAACAGAAGACTGTTAATTAAAACCTATACTAATACGCCTCAATAACCGTTAGAATAGTTAAATTTAGCCGCTGAAAAATATAGTTATGCGATATCGAGTCTTACATGCAAGTTTGCTTACCGTATTTCTTTTTGTCACGGTAGTTGCCGTCTTTTCACAGAAACCGCATTATTTTTCAACGGAAGAAAGTCAATATCGCCGGGCGGAAGACTTATACGGGAAACAAAAATATACTGCAGCGCAGAAGCTTTTTGACGATTTTATTTCAAAAAATAAAGAGAACAAGGACCTCCTGACGGTACAAGCCGAATATTATGCAGCCAAATGTGCTTTGTTTTTGTTTAATAATGATGCCGAATACCGTTTGTTTGCGTTCATCAGTAATCATCCGGAAAGCTCCCTGGTGAAAAAAGCTGTTTTTGAAATGGCCCTTTTTCAGTATCAGAATAAAAGCTACAGGAAAGCCATAGAATATTTCAACAGGGTGGATGTTGCTTCCCTGAATGAGCAGGAAACATCCGAATATTATTTCAAGCTGGGCTATTCCTATTTTATGCGCAAGGATTACGATAAAGCCAAACTGGCGTTTTATGAGATCAAGGATATACGGAGTGATTATTCTTCTCCTGCCATTTATTATTATGCACATATCGCTTACGTTGAGGGAAACTATCAGACAGCATTGAAAGAATTCCGGAGGCTTACCGAAGATGAAAATTTTTCTTCGATTGTTCCTTACTATATTGTTCAGATTCTGTACCTCCAGAAAAAATATGATAAGATTATTGACTATGCGCCCGGAATACTGGAACATGCAACTCCCTCGCGACAGGCAGAGATTACATGGTATGTCGGAGATGCCTGGTTTAAGAAAAAAGAATATGACAAAGCATTGCCGTATCTGGAAAAATATGTGGAAAAAAAACCGCTGAATCGAGAGGAACACTATGAACTTGGCTATTGTTATTATAAAACGGAGCAATATGATCTGGCTGTACAACATTTAACTTATGTAACCGGGAAAAAAGACAAACTGGCACAGAACACTTACTATCTTTTAGCAGATTGTTTTTTACATCTGGGAGACAAAAAAAAGGCAGGTTTTGCTTTCTCCTCTGCGGCAGGAATGAATTTTGATCCGAAGATCAAGGAAGATGCTCTGTTTAACTATGCAAAACTAACCTTTGAACTTTCTTATTCACCCTTCAACGAAGCTATCAGGGCCCTGAAAACATATATTGAGATCTATCCATATTCCAAAAGAATCAATGAGGCTTATCATTATCTTGTACTGGCTTATCTGAATACCAAAAATTATAAGCTGGCTCTTGAATCACTCGATCAGATAAAGGATAAAAATGACGAAATAAAAAAGGCTTATCAGAAAGTGGCTTTTTACCGTGCCTTGGAATTACTACGGTCGGGCGACCCGGATAACGCCGTCATTTTGCTTAACAAATCTCTTAAATATGGAATCTATAATCAGGTATTGCGTGCCAGAGCCTGGTACTGGATGGGAGAGTCTTATTACCGGATGAAGGATTTACGGAATGCGCTGGATGCTTATATGAAATTTATTTACAGCACCTCGGCTGTTTCCCAACCCGAATATCCCGTCGCTCATTATAGTACCGGATATGTCTATTTTAATGAGAAAAAATATGATCTTGCTTCCCAATGGTTCCGAAAATATCTGTCCTTTACAAACCAAGATAAACCGGCATTGATTGCTGACACGTATAATCGCCTGGGGGATTGTGCTTTTATCAAACGGAATTTCAAACAGGCCATCGCTTTCTACACCAAAGCTTATAAGAGTGGCAAAAGCAATGCTGATTATGCACTTTATCAAAGGGGATTTGCTTATGGATTGCTGAAAAACCAGCAGGCAAAGATTAAAGACCTGTCAACGCTGATTCAGAAATTCCCGGATTCAAACTACCTGGACAATGCCCTCTATGAAAGAGGTATGGCATATCTGGAAATAAATGATTCAAAGAGGGCCATGAAGGATCTTCAGGAGATTATCTACTCGCATCAATCCAGCCTATATGTTCCCAAAGCCTATTTGCAAATAGGATTAATCTATTATAACCTGAATAACTATAAAGAGGCGATCAAAAATTATAAGCAACTGATTGAAAAATACCCCGGCACTTCAGAAGCCAGGGATGCCCTTACAGGTCTCAAAAATGTCTATGTGGATATGAATGATGTGGAGGCTTATCTTGCCTATGCACGTGAACTGGGTGGTTTTGCCAATGTAAGCCGGACAGAAGAGGATTCTTTGATGTATATCTCCGGGGAAAATATCTATATGAAAGGGGATTGTGACAAAGCAGAGGATCTACTGAACCGGTACATAAGAAGATTTCCGGATGGTGTTTTCAGAATAAATGCCCATTTCTATCTGGCTGAATGCCTTCGCAAGAAAGGAGAAACGGATGAAGCATTAAAGCATTACGGTTATGTAATCCGTCAACCCCGAAACCTTTTTACGGAAGCGGCCTTAATGGCTTCTTCAGCATTGTACTATGAAAAAAAAGATTATTCTTCGGCCCTGGAAGACTATGTTTTGTTGGAAAAGGTGGCCGAACGGGAAAAAAATATATTGATAGCACGCCTGGGACAATTGCGCTGTTCCTGGGCCTTGAATAATTATCGGGTGGTAATTACTGTAGCTAAAGAAATCGTAAAAATGGATAACCTGACAGAGGAAACAGCTCGCGAAGCTTGGTTTAAGATGGCAAAAGCATATCAGGCTTTGGGGGATAATGAAAAAGCCATGGAAGCTTTTCAAAAAGTGGCCGTCGAAGTCTCCAGCCTCGAAGGAGCCGAATCCAAATACCGGCTGGCTGAGTTGTTATATAACATGGGTAGGAAAGACGAGGCAGAGAAAGTAATCATGAAGTTCATTAATATGAGCACACCTCATCCTTATTGGATGGCGAAAGCGTTCTTATTGTTGTCTGATATCAGTCTTGACAAGGAAGATATTCTGCAGGCAAAATATACCCTCCAGAGTTTGCTGGAATATTACAAGAAAACCGATGATGGTATATTGACGGAGGCCAAAGAAAAACTCAAAGATATTAAACAGTTTGAACAACTGATGAATGCCCCTGGCGATTCTCCGGAGATTCCACCGGACACTATCAAGACAAAACCGGTGGGCGATAGTGCTTGTTTGTTTGTTAAAATGATGTTAAAAGCCGGATAATAATGAGGAATAATCTTACATATCGGTTGCTTTATATCTTTATTGGATTTTTTCTCTTGATCTCTTTAACAACCAGTGCCCAAAAGGAAGAAATCCGGAAAGAAGTGAAGGTGGTAAGACCCTATGAGCCTGTTTTATCAGATGCTTGGAAAATAAATATTTATCCTGTCACGAAAGATACAACTAAGTACCACCCGGTAATAAAATATGAGATTGATCCGAAACCTATGATGATTCCTTATCATTTCAAGCCTATCAAACCGGCTCGCATGGAAGGGGAGTCTATCCCGAGACTTTACAAAAATTACCTGAAATTGGGCATAGGTAATTATATTACACCACTGGCTGAGATCAGTATATCCAGCTTGCGATCCCTCGATCATGCCTGTGGCTTTTATCTGGGCAGCCTTTCATCTTTAGGAAAGGTTAAACTTGCCAACGGGAAAAAAGTGGATGGGAATTATGAGGATATGAAAATGATGTTCTACGGAAAAAAAATGTATCGTTCTTCGACCATTGACGGAACCCTGTTCCTGAAAAGGGACAAAGTTCTGTATTACGGTTACAACCCTCTGCTGGACACCGCATTGTCGAAAGATAATATACGGCAGGTATTCCTTAATCCGGGAGCCGATGTGCACTATTATTCTACCCACACTGATTCCACACACTTGAATTTCGATTTCCGGCTGCGATACGATTATTTTTCTGATAAATACAGTCACTACCAACATGGCGTGAAACTAAATGCAAACTTGTTTAAAATGTTTGATGGAAAAACAGTCGGGTTGAATATGGATATGAATTATTTTAATGCGGATATTTATCCTGTAGGAAAATTCAATACCGTTGCGAACATTGAACCCTGGTATTTTCAGTCTTCGGATGAATGGCGCATAAAGGCATCCATAACAGGAACCGTGGATGCTACTCAGGAAAATACCATTTTCAGGCTTTACCCTAAAATACGGTTTCAATTTAAGATCATCCCCGAATACCTGATGGCTTACCTGGGAGTGGACGGTGGAATGAAAATAAATGATTACCAAACTATTGTCGGGGTCAATCCATATATCAAACCTGGCTTACACGTGCATAACACAGATCATAAAATGGATTTTTATGTGGGTCTTTCCGGTTCATTTGTCCCGGGTACGGAATATAAGCTTCACGGTTCTTATTCCCTGGTGGATAACATGCCCTTTTTTGTTAATGATACTAACAGAGTAGGAAACCGGTTTTACGTGCAGAATGACGATGTTCAGGTTGCCAGGGTCTCAGGTGAGTTTGTTACACAAGCTGGTAAAAAACTTTCCTTGCGTCTGTGGGCTGAGTTTAAGGACTATTCTATGTCTTACCTATACAAACCCTGGCATATGCCAGGAGTTAATGCATCTCTGGGCGTAAGATATAATCTCATGGATAAGATCCTGGTGACGGCTGATATGATATTTATTGGCAAACGTTATGTACTCTCCCCTGATCCTGTTCCTGATGTCATTACCCTTAAGGCATATCCCGACCTCAATCTTGGGATTGAATATCGTTATCGCAAGATACTTTCTTTTTTTCTCCGGTTTAATAATCTGGCCGGGATCAAATATCAAAACTGGAATCAATACCCTACCCAGGGATTTTTTATCATGGGCGGATTTACATACTCACTATAAGTAACTGTGACATAATTGATTTAATGAAATTGTCAACATATTAACATATTCTCTCTTTTTGATCCCTTTTTTGTTGATTTTTTGTTGAAAAAAGAGCAGGAAAAATGTGTTTAATTAACTGATTATCATTAAAATTTATTATTTTTGCATAAACAAAAAGTTGAATTTGTAAATGAGTGGTATTTTATTGTTTGAGAAAGAGTTATGTGAGGTGATAATAAAAGGTTCGGAAAAATTACCGGTAAGAAGTTGTAATACTAACAGCAGTTAGCTGAAAAATCATAAATAACAATTGGTTGATATTACGGGGGATACTTCGGAAAAGGGGGATTATTATAAAAAAATGAAAAGAATTACATATTGTTATGAGTAGCGAAGAGATAAAAAATAGTACCAACAATGATTATTCTGCTGAGAATATTCAGGTGCTGGAAGGACTGGAAGCGGTACGTAAAAGACCGGCCATGTATATTGGGGATGTGAGCGAGAAAGGATTACATCATCTTGTATATGAGGTAGTGGATAATTCGATTGACGAGGCCCTGGCTGGTTTTTGTAAAAACATTAATGTAACTATTAATGAAGATGGTTCAGCAACCATTTCTGATGATGGACGTGGAATCCCGGTTGACTTTCATGAAAAAGAAGGGCGTTCAGCCTTAGAAGTGGTTATGACTTTGCTACATGCCGGTGGTAAGTTTAATAAGGACACCTATAAAGTATCCGGAGGATTGCACGGTGTGGGAGTTTCCTGTGTAAATGCCTTATCGGGATATCTGCGTGCCGAAGTGCATCGCGACGGAAAGATTTGGGTGCAGGATTACAGCAAAGGGAAACCCCTCGGAAAAGTCAAAGAAGTGGGTAAAACTGCCAAAACGGGAACCATTATTACTTTCAAACCAGATGATTCTATCTTTATTACTACCGAATTCAAATACGAAATCTTAGCTACACGGCTTAGGGAACTGGCATTTCTGAATAAGGGAATTAGGCTGGTACTTACCGATAAACGCGAGACTGTTGAAAATGGAAATGGAAATGATAATGGAAGTAAAGAAGACCAGGGAAAATACCGGCAGGATGTGTTTTATTCGGAAGAAGGACTCTTGGAATTTGTGCGTTATCTCGATTCAACAAGGGAAGCGCTGATAGAAAAACCCATCTCTATTGAAACCGAGAAAAACGGAATTCCCATAGAAATAGCAATGCAATATAATACTTCGTTTTCTGAAAATATTCATTCCTATGTCAACAATATCAATACGATAGAAGGAGGGGCACATCTTTCCGGATTCAGAAGAGGATTGACACGTACACTGAAATCCTATGCTGAAAAATCCGGCATGACAGCTAAACTGAAGTTTGACATTGCCGGCGATGATTTCCGGGAAGGCTTGACGGCAATTGTCTCAGTCAAGGTGCAGGAACCCCAGTTTGAAGGACAGACCAAGACCAAGTTGGGAAACTCTGAGGTAATGGGTGCTGTCGATCAGGCTGTCAGCAGTGCTTTGGCCAATTACCTGGAAGAAAATCCGAAGGATGCTAAAACCATTGTGCAGAAAGTAATTCTGGCAGCTACAGCACGCCATGCTGCCCGGAAAGCCCGTGAACTGGTACAACGGAAGAATGTTCTTTCCGGATCGGGATTGCCTGGAAAACTGGCCGACTGTGTCAGCAAGGATCCGGAAGGAACAGAGGTCTTCCTGGTGGAGGGTGACTCGGCCGGCGGAACTGCCAAACAAGGCAGGGATCGGCAGTTTCAGGCTATCCTGCCCCTGCGGGGTAAAATTCTCAACGTCGAAAAAGCCATGATGCACAAGATATATGAAAGCGAAGAGATCAAGAATATATTCACTGCCCTGGGTGTGTCCATTGGAACAGAAGAAGATAGCAAGGCGCTGAACCTCTCCGGATTGCGTTATCATAAGATCATCATTATGACCGATGCCGATGTGGATGGAAGTCATATCACAACGCTGATTATGACCTTGTTCTTCAGATATATGCAAGAATTGATAAAGAATGGATATCTCTATATTGCTACACCTCCACTTTACATGGTGAAAAAAGGGAAAAACTTTAAATATTGTTGGACAGAACAGCAACGTATGCAGGCTATTGAGGAGTTTGGAGGCGAGAAAGCCGGTGTTTCCGTTCAGCGATACAAAGGCTTGGGAGAGATGAATGCTGAACAGCTTTGGGAGACCACTATGAACCCGGAAAAACGAACACTCCGGCAGGTGACCATAGAAAGTGCAGCCGAAACTGACCGTATCTTCTCTATGCTGATGGGCGATGAGGTTCCCCCACGCCGTGAATTCATTGAAAAACATGCTAAATATGCTAATATTGATGTCTAAACATAGAACCCAGAACCATTATGCTCTTCTTAGGATACGATGTCGGTAGCTCTTCAGTAAAAGCCACACTGCTGGATGGGGAAAAAGGCATAGTACTTGCTTCTTCTGCTTATCCTGAGCAGGAAATGCCCATAGATGCCCTGCAACCGGGTTGGGCAGAACAGAATCCTGAAATGTGGTGGCATAATCTGGTTTTAGTGACTCGAAACGTCCTGAAAAAAACACAAGTATCGCCGGAGAATATCAAAGCCATCGGTATCTCATACCAGATGCACGGACTAGTGTTGATAGACCAAAACAAGAAGGTACTTCGCCCTTCAATCATATGGTGTGATAGTCGGGCTGTGGATATCGGTGAGCAAGCTTTCCGGGCTATCGGACCTGAGAAAAGTCTGGATCATTTGTTGAACTCGCCAGGTAATTTTACAGCCTCCAAACTGGCGTGGGTGAAAAAGAATGAACCGGAGATTTATGAAAAAATATGGAAATTCCTTCTGCCCGGAGATTATATCGCCATGAAGATGACCGGTGAGGTAACTACAACCGTTACAGGCTTGTCAGAAGGGATTTTCTGGGATTTTAAGGAAAATGAAATCTCTTCACTCATTACGGATTATTTTGGCTTTGACCTGAAGCTCTTTCCTGTGATTGTTCCGGTTTTTGGAGAACAAGGAATACTGACTGAGGAAGCTGCCTGTGAACTGGGTCTTTCTCCGAGAACGGTAATTGCTTACCGGGCCGGTGATCAGCCTAACAATGCTTTTTCTCTGAATGTGCTGGATCCTGGTGAGGTGGCAGCGACGGCGGGTACCTCCGGGGTGGTATATGGTGTGAGCGACCAGCGGAAATACGATCTTTTGTCCAGGGTGAATACTTTTATACATGTAAACCACAAACCTCCGGAGAACAGATATGGCGTACTTTTGTGCATTAATGGTACCGGGATTCTCAATGCCTGGATGCGCCAAAACATTACCGTAGGTATGAGCTATCCAGAAATGAACAAAGAAGCGTCCTCTGTTCCTATAGGAGCAGAAGGACTGATTGTACTGCCTTTTGGCAATGGATCTGAAAGGATACTGAACAACCGGAATCCGGGAGCCCTTTTTTCAGGACTGCAGTTCAACACTCACCGGCATACACATATGTTACGGGCCGCTCAGGAAGGCATCGCTTTTGCATTCCGTTATGGCTTGGAAATTATGCATGAAACGGGAATCACACCAGGTGTGATCCGGGCCGGGAATGCAAATATGTTTCTAAGCCCGTTGTTTGTAGAAGCCGTGGCTAACAGTGCCCATATACCTATCGAACTGTTTGATACCGACGGGTCGCGCGGTGCTGCCCTGGCTGCAGGATTGGGCAGTGGTTTTTATAATAATACTCAGGAATGTTTCCAGTCCCTGACTAAGATCAAAGCCATAGAGCCGGAAGCCAGTCTGGAATCCAGGTATGATGAAGCATACGGTCGATGGAAGAATTATCTGGAAAAGATACTATCACATATTTACTAATTTATTGCATTTAAATAGTATATTGTGCGTTCTATTATTTGTTGTTTTTCCACCTCTTTCGAGACCTATTGCTTTCTTATTGCCAAGATAGTAGTAAAGAAGAAACCAGAGGGAAAATGAGTCCTTTTTTGTTTAGGAAAATTAAGACTATGTTAGACAAAGACTGGATTTCATAAAGAATGATTATTTTATTTAATTAATTATATAACTTAATTGTTTTATTTAAAAATTCTGAATATGTCTATTTTAATCGGTCAAAAAGAATATTTTCCCGGAATTGGGAAAATCCCTTTTGAAGGGAAAGAATCGGATAATCCTTTGGCTTTTAAATGGTATGATGAAAACAAGGTTGTCCGTGGCAAAAAAATGAAAGATCATTTTCGTTTTGCTGTAGCTTACTGGCATACTTTCTGTAATACGGGAAATGATCCATTCGGTATGGGAACCAAAGAGTTTCCGTGGAATACCTATAATACTCCTATGGATAGGGCACGTGCCAAGATGGATGCTGCCTTTGAGTTTTTTACAAAACTTGGCGTACCCTACTATTGTTTTCATGATTTTGACCTGGTGGAAGAGGGAAATACACTGGCCGAATCTGAAAAAAGAATAGCTCATATGGTAGATTATGCCAAAGAGAAACAACGGCTTTCAGGCATCAAGCTGTTGTGGGGCACCTCCAACCTTTTCTCTCATCCGCGGTACATGAACGGTGCTGCCACCAACCCTGATTTTGGTGTGGTTGCCCGTGCGGGAGCGCAGGTAAAAAATGCCTTGGATGCCACCATCACCCTGGGAGGAGAAAACTATGTATTCTGGGGTGGCAGGGAAGGATATCTTTCCTTACTAAATACCGATATGAAACGGGAAAAAGAACACCTGGCCTGTTTTCTGTCCATGGCCCGGGATTATGCCCGGAAAAATGGGTTTACAGGCACTTTCCTGATCGAACCCAAGCCAATGGAACCCACCAAACACCAATATGATTATGATGCTGAGACGGTCATTGGTTTCCTCCGTCATTACGGGTTGGATAAGGACTTTAAGTTAAACATAGAGGTGAACCATGCCACCCTGGCCGGCCATACTTTTCAGCATGAATTACAGGCAGCTGCCGATGCCGGACTGCTCGGAAGCATTGATGCCAACCGTGGTGATTATCAGAATGGCTGGGATACCGATCAGTTTGTTATTAACCTGTATGAGACCGTCGAAGCCATGCTGGTGATCCTCGAAGCAGGCGGTTTCACCACAGGCGGTGTTAACTTTGACGCTAAAACACGCAGGAACTCAACCGACTTGGAAGATATTTTTATTGCCCATATTGCTGCTATGGATGTCTTTGCACGGGCACTGGAGGTGGCGGACCGTGTGTTGACGGAATCACCGTATCTCTCGAAAAGAAAGGAAAGATATGCCTCTTTTGATACGGGTGAAGGAGCTGCCTTTGAAGCCGGAAATATGACAATGGAAAAACTACATGATTTAGCGGCCAGGTATGGGGAGCCTGCAAAGACCAGCGGGAAACAGGAATGGTTTGAACAATTAATCAATCAATATATCTGAATATGATACATTCTCAAGATCAGGGAAACCGGGCATTTATCATGTCCGTGACTATGGTAGCTACCCTCGGGGGACTTTTATTCGGATACGATACGGCCGTTATCTCCGGCGCTGTAAAGGCTTTGCAGGGATTTTTTATTGATTCGCTGAATGACCATGTACAGGTTGCAGCCAAAGTGATTCTACAATACAGGATTAGTGTAGCGGTAGTCGTTGCTATCATCATGTATGCCGTGGGAGCCATTCTTGTGAAACTGTATGGGAGGAAGAAAGGGCTGTTGATTACCGCGTTGGTAGTGTTACTGGCTATCGTGGGCATTGTGAGGTTTTTTGACAACCCCCTGACACTCACGGAAAAGACTGCTAACTCATTGAAAGGGTTTGTGGTGTCTTCGGCTTTGGTCGGATGTATTATCGGGGGCAGTATCGGCGGTTTTGTCAGCAGAAAACTTGGAAGAAAAAAGGGTCTGATGCTGGCAGCCCTGCTGTTCACTCTGTCGGCCGTTGGTTCGGCAATCCCGGAGAAGATGAATATTTTTATGGTACAGCCGGTAGTTTCATTTATCATTTACCGGATCATCGGAGGAATAGGAGTGGGGCTTGCCTCTATGTTGTCACCTATGTACATCGCCGAAATCGCTCCGGCAAATATGCGTGGTCGTCTGGTGTCCTGGAACCAGTTTGCCATCATCTTTGGTATGCTGGTTGTTTATTTTGTGAATTATTATATTGCCTATACACATCATGGTGATGACACCTGGCTGAAACTTACCGGATGGCGTTGGATGTTTGCTTCGGAAACCATCCCCGCAACCTTTTTTCTGGTGCTGCTTTTCTTTGTTCCGGAAACTCCCCGTTATCTGGTGCTGTCCGGCGAAGAACATAAAGCGGAATCCGTACTAAAGAAAGTAGTTGGACACGTTCATGCAGGAATGGTGTTGGCAGAAATACGGGATACCCTGAAAGAGAAGTCGGTACCGTGGCTTTCTTTTGGTGGGATGGTGATTTTTATCGGCATCATGCTTTCGGTGTTTCAGCAATTTGTTGGGATCAATGTGGTCCTCTACTATGCTCCCGAGATCTTCCGGAATATGGGATCGGGAACGGATACGGCTTTGCTCCAGACGATCATTGTCGGTGCTATCAATCTGTTGTTTACCGTATTGGCAATCCTTACGGTAGACCGTTTTGGCAGAAAGCCCTTACAAATAATCGGAGCACTGGGTATGGCTGTTTCTATGTTTGCCTTGGGATTCACCTTCTATTTTCAGAAAATGGGTCTGGGAGCCCTGGTTTTCATGCTTTCCTATGTGGCTTTTTTTGCCATGTCATGGGGGCCGGTTACCTGGGTGTTACTTTCGGAAATTTTCCCGAATAGTATCCGCGGTGCTATGTCTATTGCCGTGGCAGCTCAGTGGGTGGCTAACCTGATTATATCCTGGACTTTTCCGGTCATGAACGATAACAGTATGCTGATCAGGATTTTTCATCATGGGTTTTCTTACTGGATATACGGCTTGATGGGGGTTCTTGCTGCCTGGTTTGTCTGGAAACTTGTCCCGGAAACCAAAGGAAAAACACTGGAAGAGATTCAGAAGATCTGGAAGAGGAGAGAATAAAAGACTGAGAGAAGAATAAGAGGATAACAATGCTGCCAGGATCCTTCGGATATTGGCAGCATTGTTTAGGAACCACAGTTTTTTAAGATATGTAGTTTTCGTGATTCCGGATTCTACTGAGTCTTGTGTTCTGCATCTTTCTTCCAGCGAAGACCTCCCTTGACGAAGGTGGCTGGACAAATGCTTATTTCAACACTCTAAACTCAATCCTCGAAGCATGTTCTTTTCCTGTATAAATGCGGTGTGTGGCTTTGATAAAATCTTCCGGTTTTGCATCCAGGTATATATTGTCTACATATTTTTGCGGATTGAGATCCACAAGCGGAAACCAGGTACTCTGTACCTGTACCATGATGCGATGGCCTTTTTTGAAAGTGTGTAGGACATCCTGTAAAGGAAATTTTAAAAAGGTAACCTTGTTGGGGACAAAAGGCTCCGGATGTTCGTAACTGTTGCGGAAACGGCCACGGAATACCTCGCTCCGCACCATCTGTTGGTATCCGCCCATGTGAATCGTGGGAGGGTTTCCTTCAAAATCAGGAAAATCATCCGGATAAACATCAATCAGCTTGACGATCCAGTCGGCAGCGGTACCGGTGGTAGATACATAAAGATCTGCCATGAGTTTACCTGCGAAAGTTATATCTTGTTCCAGCGGAGGGGTTTGATATACTAACACATCAGGCCGTCGACCGGCAAAACGTTGGTCGTCAGTCATATATTGAGCAGACATGCCGGTAGTAATCAGCTCGGTATAAGGCACAGCCTTGGCAGGGTCACTGATAAATTCATCATAACTCGTAGTGGAAGGTTCGGAGAAAGAGAGTTGGTGATCCGGTGCGAAGAACAAAGTGCTGCTGACCGTATTCTGCGGCGGCCAGGTATCAAACGTTTTCCATTCGTTGCTGCCGGTGATGTACATGGTGGCCTCCGCCGGACGGGCTCTCCCTTTGCCTTTCAGATAATACTGAAAGAAAGGGAACTCAATGTTATTCCGGTAATATTCGGAAGGAGTCGGGTCGGTGGTGAACCATATATAACCCAGGTGGTTTCCGCTACTGCTGGCCCAGCCACTGTGGCGCCATGGACCGATAACAATACGAATGTTCCCGCCGGGACTGTTTTTTTCCATGGCCTGATAGGTAGCAAAGGTGCCGTACAGGTCTTCAGCGTCATACCATCCACCTACCACTAAGATAGCAGGCCTTATTTTCTTAAGATGAGGCAAGAGGTTTCGTTCCTGCCAGAAATAATCGTAATTGGGATGATTCGTGATCTCATCCCAGAAATGTATGTTCCCATGATAATATTTCTTGTTCACATTAGACAGTGGTCCCAGATCCATGAAAAACTTATAGCCGTCCGGGGTCCCATGGCTAAAGCGTTTGCCCCATTTTGTTGTGGGTTTGGGACGAGGTTGTCCGAAAACAGCCAGAAAATTAAATGCATGTGGCAGAAAAAATGCACCGTGGTGATGAAAATCGTCCCAAAACCAGTCGGCAATAGGTGCCTGGGGAGAGATGGCCTTGACGGCCGGATGGGCATCCACTGCAGCACAGGAAGAATAAAAGCCGGGATAGGAGATACCCCATATTCCCACATTACCGTTACATTCCTTGATATTTTTTACCAGCCAGTCCACCGTGTCCCACGTGTCTGTGCTCTCATCCACGGCCTTTGGATTCTTCTTATGGTTATGCATAGGCCGCATATTGACAAACGTACCTTCCGACATGAAGCGGCCCCGGACATCCTGATAAACGAAAATATATTTTTCCTGCATGAACAGCCCGGAAGGACCGAGTCGTCTTTTCTTTTCCTTGCCGTAAGGTCTTACCGAATATGGTGTACGGATTAAAAGGACAGGGTACTTATGACTGTGGTCTTTGGGGATATATACTGAGGTGAATAAATGTACTCCGTCACGCATGGGGATCCTGTATTCATACTTATCGTAATCAGCGGAAGTAACTTCTTTTGATTCCGGTTTCCAGGCCGGACTGCTGCCGGGGAGTACCGCGGTACAAAGCAACAGGGCTGTAAGTATAAAATGCCGTGGTTTAATCATCATAAAAAATGTTATTAATGATACAAATGATTAAGCTTTGCGCTCAAAATTTCAAATAATAACCGTGACCCAAAAACCCTGCGGTTTGAAAATCAGGTTCAATCTTCCGTAATCATAAACTATGAACCATGAACTAACACGTTCATTCAAAATCTGCAAAAGACTTCTTAATGATCCTAATGGCTTCGTACAACTGTTCCTCGGTAATCACCAGCGGTGGGGCGAAGCGGATGATATGGTCATGGGTGGGTTTGGCAATCAGGCCGTTGTCTTTCATTGTGAGGCATACATCCCAGGCGGTTTTGCCACTTTTGGGCCTTACCACCACAGCGTTCAGCAAACCTTTCCCCCGTACCTGTTCAATCATGTCAGACTTGAGGCTGTTCATCTCTTCCCGGAAAATCTTTCCCAACCGGCCGGCATTCTCTGCGAGGTTTTCGTTTTTAATCACCTCAAGGGCAGCTACAGCAACCTTGGCTGCCAGAGGATTTCCTCCGAACGTGGAGCCATGTTCGCCGGGCAGGATGGTCAGCATGATCTCATCATCGGCCAGTACGGCAGAGATAGGATAAACGCCGCCCGAGAGAGCTTTGCCCAGGATCAGGATGTCGGGACGGACTCCTTCGTGGTCCGAAGCCAGCAGTTTGCCTGTACGGGCAAGACCGGTTTGAACCTCGTCGGCGATGAAAAGCACATTGTGTTTTTTACAGAGTTCATAGGCTTTTTTCAGGTAACCTTCATCCGGTAAAAAAACACCTGCTTCTCCCTGTATAGGTTCCACCAGAAACCCCGCAATGTTGGGATCAGAAACCAGTTCTTTTTCCAGAGCCTCCAGATCGTTATACGGGATGATTATAAAACCGGGAGTATATGGCCCAAAGTCATTCCGTGCATCCGGGTCGGTAGACATGGAAATGATGGTGATGGTGCGACCGTGGAAGTTCCCTTCACAGGCGATAATCTTTGCCTGGTTCTCCGGAATACCTTTTACCTTGTATGCCCATTTACGGCAAAGTTTCAGAGCTGTCTCATCCCCTTCGGCGCCACTGTTCATCGGCAGGACTTTATCATATCCGAAATATTCTGTAATGTATTTTTCATAATCACCGAGGGCGCTGTTGTAAAAAGCACGGGAAGTAAGTGTGAGTTTTTGGGCTTGTTCGGTCAAAGCTCCGACGATTTTCGGGTGACAATGTCCCTGATTTACGGCCGAATAAGCCGAAAGGAAATCAAAATAACGTTTTCCTTCCACATCCCAAACATAAACGCCTTCACCACGGTCCAGTACTACAGGAAGCGGATGATAGTTATGTGCTCCGTACTTGTCCTCCAGATTGATGTAATCCTGTGTTGTCATGATATTTTCTTTTTCTGTTTGAAATATTATATTTATGAAATTTCGTATCTTATAAGAAGAAGTAAAAGTAGCATAAATAAATTTTTTGAAGGAAAATTTCAGATCATTTTTTATGATTTGATTTGTAAGAAATATTTCGATAATTGCTCCTTCAGAATTGCCAGGGGGCTTCACGACGGTCCAACCACCCGTCATACAATATTAACGGCTTACGGTCCATATCTTTGTTTGGCAAACATGCGAGGATCCTACGTATATTTAGAGATTTGTGAAATTAAAATCCGATCACGAACTTAATATTAACTCTTCTGCCTGTCAGATAGTTGGGAACGGCATACCATCCGGTTTCATGGGATAGGTTATTGACTGTGTTAACCCACATGTAGGAACTGACGTTGTTGTTGCCGAAGAGGTTGAAGATATCCAGACCGATGCGCATGGACCGGATGTGCTTGCTGAGTGTTTCATTCTCTCCCGTTTTTGTTTTTACAAAATCTTTTGAAAAGCCGAGATCTACACGTTGGTAAGCCGGCATCCGGAAGAACAGGTCGTAACGATCCGTATTGGGAGGCCGCACAGGCAATCCGGTAGAATAAAACAGGGCCAGGTGCATCCGGAAAGAAGGATTGTTGGGAAAATAATCCTGAAAAGAGAAACCGAAGTTAATCAATTGGTCGGTAGGCCGGGGATAACAACCTGGAAAGTGAATATGTCCATCATGATCAGTAAAGGAATCTCCGGTGACATCTTCGCAGGCATGCATAAAGGAAAGACTGGCCCAAGAGTCCACCCCTTTGACGAACTCACCGTTTATTTTAAGATCCAATCCATAGGCTGATCCCTGTGCAATATTTTCGCCGACATAGTCGATCCTGACATTTTCCAGGAAATAGGGAATCAGGTTGTACATGCCCTTGTAATAAACTTCCGCCGTCCACAGGAAAGGCCTGTTCCATGCCCTGAACCGGTAGTCGGTGCCGGCAACAATATGCCAGGAACGCTGGGCTTTGATATCGGGATTGATACTGCCGTCCGGATGGCGGGCTTCCTTATATAAAGGGGGCTGATCATACATTCCTGCCGCCAGATGGTACGCCCAGACGGAACGACGTGTTGGACGACAGGTAAACAACAATCGGGGAGAAGCTACCAACTGCCGGCTGAAACTCCAGTAGTTGAACCTCACTCCCCCCTGGAGCTGTAAGACAACGCTGTCAATATGCCAGGTACGCTGATCTTCTATAAAACCTGTTAAACGCCAAGGGTTCATCTGATTTGACGCAACGGTGGAATGAAAAAGATTCACCGTTTTCCCGTCGTACGGTAAGGAGTAACCTGCTGAATCCCGGAGAGTCCATTCCCTGAGCCGGTCGATAAATTGCTCTGCTTTTACTGTAATGCCCCATTGCAGATAGTGATGTCTGGGATTATATAAACCCAGGTATTTCAGGGAATAGATGTTTCCGCGCAGTCGGTTGCGGGCATGGTTCAGAAAACTACCGATACCGATGTTCATAATGCTGTCTCCGAACGTTTCCGAGCCCAGTTGTTTGTCAAGAGCGTTCAAGGAATAATATCCGTGGATATCATAATTTTCTACCTCCAGCGTGGAAAAGGCAGTTGCGATCCATTTCATCCGCATCTTAGGGAAGGGATAATAATTTACCGTAAAGGCTCCCAGATAAGTGTCAAAAGCATCTTTTTCCTGACCTTCGTAATAGACATAAAGAGCTATGGCGTCCTGCACGGTTCCGAACGAAGTCTTCCTGCTGGCCGGGATAAAACGATACCTGTTCAGGGAAATATTACCCAGACCCTCCAAAGATACTTTCTCGTTGATCTTATAAGTAAGCAGGGTCTGCATGTCTTCGAACCGGGGGCTGTATTCTCCTTCGGTCTCCAGGGTATTCAGCAGGTAACTGTTAGATTTGTAACGGACTCCTGCAAGGTATGTGAATTTACAGTCCTTGCTGATTCCTTCCACGTGGGCTGTGGCGCCCAGCAGGCTTGCTGAAACAGTGCCTTTGAATGATACAGGTGTCCGGTAGGAAATATCCAGCACCGAAGACATCCTGTCACCATAACGGGGGGCAAAACCGCCGGCAGAAAAGCTTACATTTTCTACCAGATCGGGGTTGATAATGCTGAGTCCTTCCTGTTGACCTGAACGGACCAGGAAAGGCCGGTAGATTTCAATATCATTGATATAGACCAGGTTCTCGTCAAAATTCCCTCCCCTGACCGAGTATTGGGAACTCAGTTCATTCTGTGAACTTACCCCCGGCAGAGTTTTGATGAGTGACTCGACACTACCGGTAGGGGTAGGCAAGGTATGCAGATCTTTAATGTTAACCTTTCGCATAGTTCCCTCTTCATGTCGCGTGGTTTGTATTTCCACTTCCTTTATCGGGTTTACAGAAGAATATAATATAATAGACAATTTAAGTGTCTCCTGCGGTTGAATGAATATTTTTCGGATTACCGGTTTAAATCCTACAGAAGAAAAAACAATAGACACTGTATCTCCTGAAGGCGAGGGAAGAAAAAACCTGCCGTTTTTACCCGTTATGGTTCCTTCACGATTATTTTTTATATGAACGTGTACGTTGGGAATGGGATGTCCTTCCTTGTCCAGCACCACCCCGCTAACACCGGTTTTTCCTTGGGAGAATCCTATCACCGGAAATAACCAGAGCAGAGAAAACCATATTAACCTTATGTGTGCAGACATTTAAAATTGTTTTCCGGTTCTCAAAATAAACTGTTTTTTTTCGTTTTCATTGTGAAAACAGGTATTTTTAATGCGAAAATTAAATATTATGGTTCGACAGATACAATTCAGCCTGCCTCCTTTTCCGAAAGGATATCATCTGATTACTTCACTGATTCTTGAAAAGGCCGGAACATTGCCATCCGAGGGGGTTATGCATATTTTTATTCAGCATACCTCAGCCGGTCTTACTTTGAATGAAAATGCGGATCCTACTGTGCGTCGTGATTTTGAAACGTTTATGAATGACCTGGTGCCTGAGGACTATCCTCGGTTTATGCATACCCTGGAAGGAAGTGACGATATGCCTGCTCATTTGAAGTCAGCCATCATTGGTTCTTCCGTATCTATCCCCATTACCAACCATAGATTGAACCTTGGAACGTGGCAGGGAGTCTATTTGTGTGAATTCCGACGCCATGGCGGAAGCCGCAGGATCGTGATAACTATTATGGGAGAGTGAAAATTAAGAGAGGAGATGATTTTCCTTTTGATAAATCACAAAGTCACGTTGCGCCTTCAAGATATTTACGAGATATAATACCAGGTTCTTGGATTCACCGAGAATATTAAACAGTAGAATACTGGGACGTGTTTTGATATTCCCGTGCTTTTTGATCATTTTAACATGTTTCTTCTGCAGGCTTTTGATATCGCTCAGTATTTCTTTCTGAATTTCCAGAATTAAATCTATATTATCAAACTCATCTTTTTGAATAGCTTCTTTAACATGTTTAAATAAAGTGAAAATCTTGTCATTGATTTTAAGCATTCCTTCCATTTGTTCCCGGGGAAAAAGAGGATGGTTGTTATCGATATGCTTGAATATGGGGTTGTTGATGTAAGTCAGACAATGTGCGGTTTCTCTTAAATAATCAAGTGATTGGACATAGTAATGGCCTGTTTCAATTGAATTTTCTTCAAGATTACGTATGGTAAAGTAGACATTATCTTTCAATTCCTTGACCTTCTTGTTCAAATTATAGATTTTTTTCTGAATATTTTTCAGTTTTTTTCTGTTTTCCTTGCTGAAATAGATCAGTGTATTGTAAAAAAGATTGGAGGATTCTTCCAGAATGGACAGGGTCTCGGTTTTACATTTGTTAAAAACTTCCGATCCATTTATTTCATGGGTATCACTGATGATTTCTTCCTTTTTCTGTTTTTCTTCTTCTCTCTTGGAATGAATAAATCTGTTTTTAATGATAAGATAAGTGTCCAGGGCCAGAAAAGCAAGTATCCCGTAAATTTTACCATAAAAGATAATATAGGCAATGATAAAAGAAATGGTAAAGGCGATCATGGCAGTCATAAACCAACCTGTGATGACGACGATTACACCTGTGACACGATATACGGCACTTTCTCTTCCCCAGGCTCTGTCGGCGAGGGATGTCCCCATCGCGACCATAAACGTGACATAGGTGGTTGAGAGAGGCAGTTTCAGGGATGTTCCTATGGCGATCAGGATGCTGGCTACTACCAGGTTTACCGATGCCCGAACCATATCAAAAGCTACTCCTTTTTCCTTTTTCAGCTTGTTGTATTCGGTACGGTCGAACCGTTTATTTATAGTAACACGGACATTTTCCGGTATGACAAACTTGATGGCCTTGGATAGTCCTACAGTTTGCCTTACAATAGCCCGTGCCAGCACAGAAGATTCAAATCTTTCCTGGCCTTCTTCCTGGCGGCTCAGATCAATAGTGGTAGCCGTTACGGTACGGGCTTTCTTGGAAAAAGCCATAGTAAGAACCATAATAAGGCCTGCAAGCAGAAGATAGAATGTAGGCGTTTTTACAGGGCCAGCCAAGGCAGTCATGGCAAAACCAGATGGATCGGTGGCACCTGAACGGATAAACTCCTGAAAGGATGCCACACCTGCCAAAGGCACTCCGATAAAGTTGACCAGGTCGTTCCCGGCAAAAGCCATGGCTAAGCCAAATGTGCCCACAAGCACAATGAACTTGAGTATATTAATCCTAAACAATGAGAGTACAACCTGAAGTAAGACAGTCCATCCGATAAAGCTTAGACCCAGGATCAGCATGGTATGGCTTTTGATCCATACCAGTGTGTCAGGTGTGATAATGGATGAGCCTTTAGCTCCTTTTATCAAAATAAAATAGATAATAGCTGTGAAGGAAAAACCTCCCCACAAAGCCCCAAAATATTTAAAGGTGCGTTCATAATTAAATGTAAAGACCAGTCTGACCAGCCATTGTATGAAAGCTCCCACCAGGAAAGCAACAACCACAGAAATCAGTATACCGGAAATAATTGCCAGGGCTTTTCCCGAATTGATATAGGTGCCCAGATCATGCGGAGCATCCGGATTTCTCGTGATTTTGATGATAGAAATAGCTACGGCGGCGCCCAGTAGTTCAAATACGATAGATACGGTCGTTGATGTTGGAAGTCCATATGTATTGAAAAAGTCCAGCATGATGACATCGGTGAGCATCACAGCCAAAAAAAGCAGCATGATCTCGTTAAAGTAAAAATGTTCAGGATGGAAAATCCCTTTCCGGGCCACTTCCATCATTCCACTGGAAAAAGTAGCTCCGATCAATACGCCCAGAGCAGCAACAAGTAAAATAATATGAAAGGGGGCTGTTTTGGCCCCCAGTGCTGAATTGAGAAAGTTGACAGCATCATTGCTGACACCTACAACAAGGTCGGAAATTGCAAGAATAACGAGTATGGTTACAATAAAAAGATATAAAGTGTGCATGCCCTTTGTTATTTTTTGCAAAGCAAATGTAAAAATAATAAAAAGAAATAAAGACAATGTTAATTTATCGTTAATAAATATTCCATACAAAACTTTATGATTAAAAATTTGAATGGAAATCAAAACAATGAAAGGGAAATGAAATTCAGGAAATTTCTTTTAGGAAAGCAACCGGCTCACAGTATTCAGTACTTCATCCACGTTGACGGGCTTGGATATGAAGTGTACGGCGCCCATTTTCTTTGTCTGCCGGATATTTTCTTTCGTGCCAATAGCCGAAACAATGACAACGGGAACATCTTTCAAAGATTGATCTTTTTTTATTTTTTCAAGAAAATCAAAACCGCTTATTTCGGGCATTAACAAATCCAGTAGGATCAGATCCGGTTTTTGCTTGTCAACAAGCTTGTATGCTTCACGTGCATTCAATGCCGAGATCACTTCATACCCATGTTGTGCCAATACTGCATTTAACAAAACAACATTGGTGGAAGAATCATCTACAATCAGTATCTTCTTGTCTGACACCCTCGTACTCCTCCCGATTTTCTGAAACTTATTTTTCTGCAATTTACAGAGTTTTTCCGGAATATTGTTAATAATTATGATGATATAGATTACCGTTTTTTAGTAATTTATATCATCTGTTAAAAATTTTTATTTATTTTTAGCCGTGAAAATAAAGTCATGGAAAATACAGATCCAAAAAATGATATACAGGGAATTCTGGATAAATCCTGGGTATTCAAAAATTTTTCAGAAGAGGAACGGGATGCTGTGATACAAAACAGCAGTTTGGTTCAATATCATAATAAAGATACCTTATTCAGGCAACATACGCGCACATCACATGTGATGTATGTGGTTTCAGGGCTTGTAAAAATATATAAAGAGAATGGAACAAACCGTTCGGTGACCCTGAAGATTATTTCAGGCAATCAGTTTGTCGGGTTGGATAACATTTATGCAGAGAGTGAATATCAGTATTCCGGCACAGCTATCGTTGACACCATGGTGCTGATCATCGACTTTGGAACATTTAACCATCTTGTTTTGTCCAACGGCCGTTTTGCTCTTGACCTGATTAGAATACTCAGCAGGGATTCCCTGTATATCTTTACACGCCTCAATAGTCAAACGCATAAACAACTGCCAGGTAGGATTGCCGATGTACTGTTATATTTTTCCGAAGAAATTTTTCATTCTTATTCTTTTGAGTTCCCGCTTACCCGTCATGAGCTTGCCGAATTGGCCGGGACAACTAAAGAGAGTTTTATACGCACTATTAATGAATTTAAGCATGACAAGATCATTCAAATGGATGGCAGGAAAGTTGAGATCAAGAGCCTCGATGTTGTCAAGATACTCAGTGAACTAGGATAGTCCTTACGAAATATTTACTTAATGCACCTAATAAATAATTATGACAGATATATTGACAACATATCTCAGAAAGTAGGTTCAAAAAAGATTTCAGGTAAAATTTTTTATCTTAAATTATTTTAATACTTTTATGTTTGTATTTTTGTGGGTAAGATATCTGTTAGTTAATCTAAAAAGCTCAGGTTCTTATGAATAAACCAATAAAGACTTTCTTCATCATCTTGGTAATTTTGTCTCTTGTGCCAGGATATTTGTTGTTCAAATGGGTATTCCAGCCTAAAAAAGAATTGAATATCCTTATTTTAGACAAAACAGTCCCGACTTTTTTAAGGGAAAATCATCGTTCGTTTAATTGGATTCTGACACATGAGAAATATGTAAAACCGGATAAAAAAAGATATAATTACATTAAAGACTATTTCGGTTTTTTCCCGCTAAAACCCCAGCGTAGTAAGCAGTATGAAATAAAGAGAATACGTCTGTCCAAAGTTATTGAGTTGGCTGATTCTTTTGATATGGCCTACTTTACAGATACTTATGGAGTTTATTTTAACGACTGGTATAAAGGAAACAACAGAACACGGAGATCGAGAAAAATTTATGGGGGAACCAATAACAATGATTATTTATTCCTTAAAGAAATGAAGAACAGGAAAAAACTGTTCATTGGGGAATATGACATATTGGCTTATCCAACCGATTTACTTGAAAGAACGAAAACCGAAAATTTGTTTGATCTTAAATGGACTGAGTGGCTGGGAAAATATTTTTCTTCACTGGATTCCATTAAAAACCCCGAACTTCCCAAATGGATCATGGATATTTACCGGAAACAGTATCATAAACCATGGACTTTTAAACATGGGGGGATTGTTTTTGTTAGCTTTAACAACAGTGTTGTTGTTCTTGAAGATAAAAAGGATTTGGATTTTGAAGTACCATATATTTATACCACAGAATACGGTCAGAAAAAATTCGGTCTGCCTTATAAAGTTGCTTTTCCTTCCTGGTTTGAGGTGGTTGATCCTGGTAACAACAAGGTGGTTTCATTCTTTAAGATCCATGTGAATGATATGGGGGATTCCATTCTTACCAGTAATTCTATTCCCAATCAATTTCCGGCTGTGCTGGAGAGCAGCACTGAATACCCGCATTTTTATTTTGCCGGAAATTTTGCCAATAATCCGATTTATATGAGATCAGCATATTTTTCCGGTTATGAAAAGTTTTGTCAGAAAATAGGAGTCCCGTTTCTTCAGAAAAAACGTTATTTTTACTGGCATTTTTATCAACCTTTGATGACACATATTCTGGATCAGTATTATGCTGAAAGGAAGGGTGGAAAATAATGATATTAAAAATCCGGCAAAAAGGTGTTTGTATGGGCAAACGCCTTTTTATTTTTAACCGGCATCTATGAGCACATTAACTGTTTCTCTGGTACAGTTTGATATTACATGGCAGCAACCAGATGACAACTTCAGGCGCTTGAACCGGGTCATTCATCCTTTGACAGGACATACCGACCTGATAATTCTTCCTGAGATGTTTTCCACTGGCTTCACCATGGACCCGGAGACTTGGTTTGAGGAACCGGAAGGACCTGCATATGTCTGGCTGCATACCATGGCTGGCAGGACAGGAGCTTGTATTGCCGGAAGTTATATCGTGCGCGATAACGGAAAATACTTTAACAGACTTTTGTATGTTTTTCCTGATGGGAGAGAATATGTTTATGATAAACGGCATCTTTTCCGAATGGGAGAGGAGCATTTGCATTATACACCGGGAAATCAGCGTATTGTAATCCCTTTCCGGAATTTTCGTATTAAACCTTTTATTTGTTATGATTTGCGTTTTCCGGTATGGATCCGAAGCCGGAACGATGCCGATCTTTTAATTTTCGTGGCCAATTGGCCAGCAAGCAGGCGAAACGTATGGAATATCCTGTTGAAAGCCCGTGCTATTGAAAACCAGATGTATGTGGCCGGGGTAAACAGAACCGGAAAAGATGGAAGAAATATTTCTTATTCCGGAGATTCAGCCGTCATTTCGCCCAAAGGCGAGATACTTGCTTCTCTTGAAACGGGAAGAGAAGGAGTTTTAACATGTTCAATAGATCTCAATGAACTACAGCGATTCCGTGAAAAGTTTCCCGTGCATCTGGATGCTGATGATTTTACCCTGTTCGCTTGATATTGTTTATCTTATTCCTCTTTTTCCAAGGCATTATATAGAATATCAATAGGATGCAATGCACTCCTTTCTGTACCTTCCTTGATCTGCTGCCTGCAACTCGTGCCTGGGGCGGCAATAAGAACTTCACCATTTGTTTCACGGACAGCGGGGAAAAGTACCATTTCGCCTATTTTCATGGATAAGGAATAATGTTCTTTTTCGAAACCGAAAGAACCTGCCATCCCGCAACATCCGGAAGGAATTTCTTCTACCGTGTAATTTTCAGGAAAAGAGAGTATTTGCAGGGTATAATCAGTCGAGCTGAGCGCTTTCTGATGACAGTGTCCATGAAGTTTGATATGTTTCTTTTCCTTTGTGAACCATTCTTTCCGAATTTTACCGGAAGAAATCTCCCGTGCAAGAAACTCATCCGTCATAAGAGTATGGCGGGCCAGGTTTTGTGCATCTTTTTTCAAACGGTCACAAACCAGATCCGGATACTCGTCCCGAAAGCTAAGAATGGCGGAAGGTTCGATACCTACCAACGGAGTATCTTCCGTAATAATATCTTTGAATATTTCGACGTTCCTGACAGCAATCCGGCGGGCTTTTTTTATTAGTCCTTTGGAAAGGAAAGTTCGTCCGCTTTCGGCATGAGAAGGTGTTTCCACCCTGTATCCCAAACGGGTTAACAATAAAATGGCTTTCTTTCCGGTATCCACATCCTGAAAATTTGTGAACTCGTCAATAAAGAGAAATACTTTCCCCTGCGGTTGTGTCGGTTGGTGTTCTGAGAGATGCTTTCTGACCCAATGACGGAGGGTGTGTGGAGCAAGCAAAGGCATGGATCTTTCTGTGGCAAAACCGATAATCCTTTTAATGATGTCTGAAAAGAAACGGTTCTTCATGAAGAAGTTGTAAACAGCCGGGAACAACATGCCTGCCTTCTGGATGGTGTTGTACCATGCAATGAGACGGGTACGCAGAGGTATGCCGTGGACATCGTAATAATGTTGCAGGAACTCGGCCTTCAAACGGGTGATATCCACACTGGAAGGGCACTCCGACTTACATCCTTTGCAAGAAAGACAGAGATCCATGATGTTGTATAAGCGCGGATCATCAAGCGGATCATCTTTCTTTGTTTTAGTGATCACTTCCCGTAACATATTAGCTCTGGCACGCGGGGTTTTATCTTCATCATGGGTAGCCATGTAGCTTGGGCACATGACTCCTCCGGATTTTTCAGTTTTACGACAGTCTCCAGAGCCGTTGCATTTTTCTGCAGCTCTCTGATAGCCTCCCGTTGACGAAAAATCAAAATAGGTTTTGATCTCTTTCACTGGTATCTTCGGATCCATACGCAGGAACCTGTTCATAGGAGGAGTGTCGGTGATTTTTCCAGGATTCAGGATGCCATAGGGGTCGAAAGTGTTCTTTATTTCTTTAAAAATCCGGTAAATATTTTCCCCAACCATCAAGGGGATGAACTCTCCGCGTAACCTGCCGTCACCATGTTCACCGCTGAGCGATCCCCGGTATTTCTTTACCAGTCTTGCCATTTCTTCTCCGAGGGTGCGAAAAAGCTTTACATCCTCCGGATCACGCAGGTTAAGAATAGGTCTCAAATGCAATTCCCCCGATCCAATGTGGGCATAGTAAACACATGATTTGTCGTATTTTTTCAAGAGTTTGTCTACATCTTCCATATATGCGGGCAAATCTTCTACACGTACAGCCGTATCTTCCATCACAGAGACAGGTCTGGAATCTCCTTTCATATTGGCCAGGACGCCAAGACCTGCTTTTCTCAGGTTCCAGACTTTAACTACATCATTGCCATACAACACGGGAAAAGCATAACCGTAACCGGCTTGGCGCATGTCTTTTTCCAGTTGGTTGGCGATAGTGGTTATCTCTTCGCGCGTATCCCGGGCAAATTCTACCAGCAGCAAAGCCCCGGGATCACCTTCGATAAAAAAACGATTTTTCTTTTGTTCGATGTTATCTTTGGTCAGTTCCAAAACGATTTTGTCTATCAGCTCCACAGCACCGGGATGATGTCTCAAGGCGATCAAATTGGCTTTAAAGGCATCCGATATCTCTTTAAGATGAACACAAACAAGCCCTTTTTCAGGAGGAGGTAACGGGACCAGATTGAACTTGATGGCAGTGGTAACGGCCAGTGTGCCTTCCGAGCCTGCCAGAAGCTTTGCCAGATTGAAAGGAATGCCGTTGCCTGTGAATGGATCGGTTTCCAGTAACAAATCAAGAGCATAACCAGTGTTGCGGCGATGAATATCAGGGTGCGGAAACTCCCTGCGTATCTCTTCTTGTATTTCCTTGTCAGAAAGAATCTCATATAACTTCTTATAGATCTTCCCTTCTAAATCATTTTGCTGTGTTTTGGCCAGAAAAGCTTCCTTATCCAGGGGACCAAAGATTACTTCACTGCCATCGCTCAGGATGGCTTCAACTTCAAGGGTGTGATCTCGCGTACTGCCGTAAAGAATAGAATGAGATCCGCATGAATTGTTTCCCAGCATTCCTGCAAACATGCAACGGTTGGAAGTGGATGTTTCCGGACCAAAAAACAAACCGTAAGATTGCAGAAACTGGTTCAGTTCGTCCGGGATCACTCCCGGCTCCACGCGTACCCAGTGTTCTTTTGTATTTAACTCAATAATGTGGGTAAGATATTTTGAAACATCTATGACCAAGCCTTTTCCTACAACCTGCCCTGCCAGTGATGTGCCTGCTGCACGAGGGATTACGGGAATGTTTTTTTCCCTGGCAAAAGCAAGAATCGTGCTGATATCTTCCTTATCTTTAGGTCTGGAGACAGCCAAAGGCAATTCGCGGTATTCGGAAGCATCTGTGGCATACAACATCTTGGTGACTTCGTCCCAGAAAATGTCACCTTTTATTATTCCGGCAAGTTTCTCATAAAATGAATCCATGCGAAACAGGTATTGAAAAGGGAACAAAAATAAATCAAATATGCCAAACAAAACTGTTTTCATCCTTCCTTGTCGAATATATTTTTTTCTGATTTGTTGTATAACAGCAAAACCTTATGATAATAGTCATTTGAAAATCTTTGAAAAGGTATGAAATTTGATTAATTTTATAACCAAAATAAAATTTAGATAACTAACTGATAAACAATGGAATTTATAGAATCAATCAAAAAAAAGGCCAGAAAGGCTCATAAGAAAATTGTATTGCCGGAAGCTTATGAAGAACGTACATTGCGTGCAGGAGATCATATGGCAGCCGAAAAGCTTGCCGAAGTGATCCTGATTGGTGATCCGGAACAAATTCGCACACATGCCGAAGCTATTGGCCTTCAACATATTGACGAATGTCTGATTGTGGATCCCAAAGATCATCCCAAAAAACAGGAATACATTGATCTGATGGTGAAGCTCCGTGCACATAAGGGGCTTACGGCAGAAGAAGCTGCCCGTCTGATAGAAGATCCTTTATATCTGGGACCGGTGATGATTAAGGCCGGCGATGCTGACGGAGAGGTGGCCGGCGCCAATAATCCTACAGGGAACGTTTTAAGGCCTGCTTTTCAGTTTGTACGAACCATGCCAGGTATCAGTGTAGTTTCCGGAGCTTTTTTTATGATCCTGCCCGATAAGGAGTATGGAGAAGACGGGATTCTTGTCTTTGCCGATTGTGCTGTAAATCCTGCCCCTGATGCTACCCAACTGGCTGAAATAGCAGTGACTTCGGCACGTACGGCCCGTGCTATCGGAGGCTTTACCCCCCGCGTTGCCATGCTGAGTTTCTCAACCAAAGGCAGTGCACAGCATGAAGAGGTGGATAAAGTATTGCAGGCCTTACTGAAAGCCCGGGAAATTGATCCGTCACTGGATATTGACGGAGAGTTACAGGCAGATGCAGCGATTGTGCCTGCCGTGGGCCGGAAAAAAGCTCCCGAGAGTACAATTGCAGGCAATGCCAATGTGTTGGTTTTTCCAGACCTGAATTCAGGAAATATCAGCTATAAACTGGTACAACGGTTGGCCCATGCCGAAGCAATTGGCCCTGTGCTTCAGGGCATGGCAGCACCAATTAACGATCTCTCAAGGGGATGCAGCGTTGAGGATATTGTAAACCTGGGTGCTATTACCGTTAACCAGGCGGCCGGAATGAATATTTAATTGAAAAAAATTTAAAAAATGAATGTTGAACCTATTGAAAAGTATGCGTTACATACACAGATAAAGAAGAAAGGGAGATTGCAAAAAGTCGGGTTGATAGGCTGTGGAAACATGGGACAGGATATTGCCCATCTGGTAGCTGCCAACGGCTTTAATGTGGTTTTTATCGATTTGTCAGAGGTCCGTGTGTCGGAAGTATTTATTGAACTTAATCAAAAACTCGACAATATCATAGATAAATGGGGGTTGACAGAAAGCGAGAAAAGGGCAATCCTGTCACGTATCCATGGCTCTACGGATTATAATGAGATAGGGGAGTGTGATATTGTGATTGAAACCATCAACAGTCGGAGGCCGGGAACAAGTCTTGATATCAGAAAAGAGGTATTCCGGAAAATAGAATCTGTCGTCAGGGAAGAGACGGTAATTGCATCCAATACTTCCACGTTGGTGATCTCTGAATTGGCATCGGTACTGAAACGTCCGGAAAGAGCCGTGGGTTTGCATTTTCTGCCTTCGATTGCCAGCGGGAGTATTATAGAAGTAGTAAGAGGGATGTACACAAACCAACAGTCAGTAGAGTTTGTGGAAAAATTTGCCCGTACCATAGGTATGCGGGTGATCCCGCTGGTGGAGTCTCCCGGAAACGTTAGTACCCGGTTGATCGTGGTGTTGATCAATGAAGCCTGCGAAACCTTGATGGAAGGGGTGGCTTCCGCCACTAATATAGATACAACAATGAAACTGGGCTTCGGACTTCAGTTGGGCCCATTGGAAATGGCTGATCGTATCGGACTGGATAAGGTGATCAAATGGATGAATAATCTTTATCAGGAATTTGGAGAAAGGAAATTCAAACCCAGTCCCATCATAAAAAAACTTTATCGCCTTGGGTATTTCGGAAGACGAAATGGCCAGGGATTTTACGTTTATGAGAATAATCGGATCGTGGGTGAAACCATTACTTGTCCTGAGATAGTTATACCCAAAACCCAATAAAGGGACATATTTATAAAAGAGAGTTAGAAATTGTAAATAATTATAAAAATATTTGTATGAAGATTATTGTTCTGAACAGCGGAAGTTCATCTATTAAGTACCAGCTTATTGATATGGAGCGTGAGGATGTCCTGGCTAAAGGGATTGTGGAAAAGATCGGGCTCCATGGTTCGTTTCTGAAAAACCAGCGTGATGATGGTGACGAGGTGATGCTGGAAGGAGAAATATATGACCACCAACAAGGTATTGAATATGTTCTGGGTGTTTTAACGAGTGATAAGCACGGCTCCTTGAAGAGTTTGGATGAAATTAATGCTGTTGGACATCGTGTGGTTCATGGGGGTGAAAAGTTTAAAAGTAGTGTCTTGATAACCAAAGAAGTTATTGCTAAGATACAGGAAGTGGCAGATTTGGCTCCTTTGCACAACCCGGCCAATCTGAAGGGGATCTTTGCTATGCAGGATCTGTTACCTGATGTGCCGCAGGTAGGCGTTTTCGATACAGCTTTTCATCAGACTATGCCGCCCTATGCTTATACATATGCCATTCCTTATTCGTTATATTTGAAGTATGGCATTCGCCGGTATGGTTTTCACGGAACAAGTCATCGCTATGTGTTCAAACGTGCCTGCCAGTTTTTAGGATGTCAATCTAAGGATAAAAAGATCATTACCTGTCATTTGGGAAACGGAGCCTCAATGGCTGCCATCAAAAACGCGAAATCAATAGATACTTCTATGGGGCTTACACCGGTGGAAGGATTGATCATGGGTACCCGTACGGGTGATATGGACCTGGGTGTGCTTACATATATCATGCAAAAGGAAGAATTAAGCCTTCATGCTGCCAACACCCTGATCAACAAATTCAGTGGTATGCTGGGAGTGACGGGAGTGTCTTCCGACATGCGGGATATTGCAAAAGCTGCTCAGGAAGGAAATGAACGGGCCCGTCTGGCGTTGGATATGTATTGTTACCGTATCAGGAAATATATAGGAGCTTATGCTGCAGTCATGGGGGGTCTCGATATTCTGGTTTTTACAGGGGGAATAGGAGAGAATGATGTTTTGGTCCGACAGAAATCCTGTGAAGACTTGGAGTTTATCGGCATTAACATAGACCCAAAAAGCAATGAAAAAACCATTCTTGGAGAATCCGGGGACATAAGCGTTCCGGAGTCACCGGTAAGGATACTGGTAATACCTACCAATGAGGAGCTGGTCATTGCCTGGGATACCATGGATATCATCAAAAATAAAAAGTAGTGATATTATGAATTATGATCCAAACCCTTGACGATATGATGAACAGCCTTTCCGGAATGCCGCGAAAAAGGCTGGTGGTAGCCCATGCCATGGATTCTCATACTATTGGGGCTGTTTCTCTTGCTGTGGAGAAAGGCTTTGTAGATGCAATACTCATAGGCGATAAAAACGAGATACAGCAAATAAGTAATAAAGAAGGATGTGCCCTTTCTTCTTTTGAGATTATTCATGAAAAGGACCCTTTTTCTTCTGCCCTTCAGGCAGTATCCATGGTCCGGGATGGAAAAGGGGATTTGATCATGAAAGGTTCTGTCAGTACGGATCAGTACATGCGGGCTATTCTGAATAAAGAAAAAGGAATTCTGGCACAGGGTTCGTTGCTTACACACGTAGCCGTACTCGAGCCGGTAAGTTATCATAAGTTGTTGATCGTAGGAGATGTGGCTATTATTCCCAACCCTGATCTGAAAGAAAAAAAAATTATTCTGAAACATTTAATCCTTGCTGCCCATATGCTGGGGAATAAAAATCCCAAAGTTGCACTCATTGCTGCGACTGAACAAGTGCTGCCGGGAATGGAGGCGTGTGTGGATGCAGCACTGCTGTCAAAAATGGCTGAGAGGGGACAGATAAAAGGAGCCATTGTTGATGGACCGCTGGCTTTGGATGTGGCTCTGGATAAAAAGAGCGCTGCCATCAAGAAAATAGATTCCCCTGTGTCTGGTGATGTGGATTGCCTGTTGTTTCCAAACATTGAATCGGGGAATGTTTTTTATAAATGTCATACAAAACTTATGGGAGGGAATACGGCTGCTATTGTCGCAGGCGCCAGGGTGCCTGTGATCCTGTCTTCACGGGGCGATAGCACCGAGACAAAACTATATTCTATTGCTCTGGGTACATTAATATCAACAAAGAGTTAATAAGGTCTGGATAATGCAGGTACATAGAATCTTAGTAATTAATCCTGGTTCTACTTCAACCAAGATTGCTGTGTACCGTGAGACAAAATCCAGACTGGTGGAAACCATTCGCCATTCAGCGGAGGAACTGTCTCAATTTGATCATATAACCGACCAGTATGAATTCCGTAAAAATATCATCCTGGAGAAGCTTGCAAAATCCCGTGAGAAGATAGATGAAATAACAGGAGTAATTGGCCGGGGAGGAATGATTAAGCCTGTGGAATCAGGTGTATATGAAGTGAATGAGGCTATGAAAAGGGATCTTTTCAAGGGGGTCATGGGTGAACATGCCAGTAATTTGGGAGGACTGATCGCCGATGATATTGCCCAATCTCTTCCTCATGCCCGTGCTTTTATAGCCGATCCCGTAGTGGTGGACGAATTGCAGGATCTGGCCCGGGTGGCAGGTCATTCCTTGTTTGCGAGGAAATCTATTTTTCATGCCTTGAACCATAAAGCTGTCTCGCGTATTTATGCCCAACAAATAGGCAGGGAATATGAAGACCTTAACCTGATCGTCGCTCATCTGGGAGGAGGGATCACCGTCGGTGCACATAGAAAAGGTCGCGTGATAGATGTGAATCAGGGACTGGACGGTGATGGTCCTTTTTCACCGGAGAGGTCTGGTACTTTACCGGTAGGAGATCTGGCAAGACTTTGTTTCAGTGGAGAATATACATTGAATGATGTGAAAAAAATGATTACCGGGAAAGGAGGGCTGGTATCTTATCTTGGAACCAATGATGTTTATAAAATCAACCTGATGGCAGAAGATGGAGATACAAAAGCTGCTTTTTTGCTTGATGCCTTGGCTTACCAAGTGAGCAAAGAGATAGGCGCTGCTAGCGTGGTTTTGAAAGGAGAAGTGGATGCTATTCTTATCACAGGAGGTCTGGCTTATAATGAAAGAATTGTAAATTATATAAAATTGATGGTCGCCCATATCGCCAGGGTGGTGATCTTGCCTGGAGAAGATGAGATGAAGGCCTTGGCAATGAATGCCTTGCAGGTGCTGAGAGGGGAAAAAGAATGCAAAATATATCAGTAATAAGGCAGAAGGCGGAAGAAAGTCAAAAAAGTTGAAG
>DRPN01000006.1 GCA_011374625.1 Bacteroidota bacterium | reverse complement strand
GTAATAGATTTGTAACTTCTCTGACCACAAAATATATACCGAAAACATCTTGGTGTAATCAAAGAAAGGATCAACAAAAGCTCTGTGATCCGTTATAATTGAGCGGGAAACGGGGATCGAATGCCGACGACCCTATGGGTGTCGGCACCCTGACATCCCTGACATTTACAGTCAGGGATCGTCAGCGGCCCGCGACCCCAGCTTGTCCTTTATCGTATTTGTCCATAAAGATGCGAAGCCTTTTTACAGAATAATTTTTCAGCTTTCTTTCCAATTGCACTGCTTCCCGCCTGCTGCTTTTCTTTGTCGACCATACCAACATCCATGGAATACCTTTTCTGGTGAATTTCTCATACCCCCGGTTATGACGCTGCAGCCTCTTGTCAAGATCAGAGGTCTGCCCGATGTAATAGATTTGTAACTTCTCTGACCACAAAATATATACCGAAAACATCTTGGTGTAATCAAAGAAAGGATCAACAAAAGCTCTGTGATCCGTTATAATTGAGCGGGAAACGGGGATCGAACCCGCGACCCTCAGCTTGGGAAGCTGATGCTCTACCACTGAGCTACTCCCGCAAAGTCAGTTCGTCGTTCAAGGTATCAGTTCAAAGTTATTATCTTTCATGTATAGAAAACCACCCTTCGAACTCACCGGAGCCTCCCATCGGACTTGAACCGACGACCTGCTCATTACGAGTGAGCCGCTCTACCAACTGAGCTAAGGAGGCGTAAAACGGATGACAAAAATATAATTAACTGCGTAAATAGACAAACAGAACGATAAAATTTTATCATTTCAAAGATAAGCGAGCTTGCTTACTTATCTTTGATCTTTAATCGTTACACTTACTAGTTGAATTTTTATACTTTTCCTCCGGGTGGTCAGGAAGCTTGTTGATGCCCAGTGCCCTGAGTCGTTCCAGCAATGGCGGGTGAGAATAGTGGAAAAAGACGTACAAGGGATGAGGTGTAAGATTGCTGAGATTATTAACGGATAGTTTAATCAGTGCCGATCCCAGTTTCCGGGCATCACTGTGGGCGGCGGCAAAGGCATCTGCCTGAAACTCATGGCGGCGCGACAAAATGGCTGAACCCAGTCCCAGGATGGTGGACACGGGTGAGAAAATGATCCCGAAAGCGATAAGGCCCAAATGAAAGGAAGACTGTTCTGCTCCCAGGGCCTGTGAAAGCTGCGGACTGCCCACAAAAAGGGAAAAAAGCCAGAAAGTCAATCCGGTCTGCAGGACAGAAAGCATGATGCCGGTGAGTGTATGTTTTTTCTTGTAGTGACCGATTTCATGGGCCAGGACAGCTACGATCTCATCCGTTTCAAGGTCGTTGATGAGTGTGTCGTAAAGGACAACCCTTTTTTTCTTTCCCAGTCCGCTGAAATAAGCATTAGCTTTAGTGGAACGTTTGGAACCATCGATCACATAGACATTGTTCAACGTAAAACCGGCACGATGGCAGAGATCGGAGATAGCCTTTTTTAGTTCTCCTTCTTTCAGCGGTGTCTGCTTGTTGAACAAGGGGACGATGAGCGAGGAATAAAACATGGAGAGGAAGATCATGAAAACAGCAGCCAGGATCCAAGCCCATATCCAGAATAAATTTCCGGTGAGTTGGTAAAACCAGATTATCAGAGCCAGCAGTCCTCCCCCGATAAGGGCGATCAGTAACCAGCCTTTGAGCTTATCGGAGACAAAGGTTTTTAAGGTCGTTTTGTTGAACCCGAATTTCTCTTCTATGACGAAGGTGTCATAAAGGGAGAAAGGGGTCATGATCAGATCGAATGCCAGCCCCAGTAAACCGAAAAAAACCAGAGACACGATGATCTCATTCTCTCCGAAATGGCGGGCTAACTGATCCACCCAGGCAAAGCCGCCGAAGAAAAGCATCATCAGGATCAGTAAAAACGATAAGGTGGAAGAGAAAATACCCAGTTTAAGGTTAGCCTTGTAATATTGTTGTGATCGGTGGTATTTGGTTTCATCATAGATACCTTTCAAGACTTCCGGAAGCTCCGGGCTCCAAGCTTTGGTATTCAGATATTCCAGAAAGCGTTCTAACAGGAAATCGAAAACAAGAACAGCCAGAATAATATAAAAAATAGTGTTGTACATGGTGAAACGGAATTAATAAGGTGGCAAAAATAGCAACTTCCTGTCAAATCCGGTTATTCCGAAGTCTTCAGATTCATTTTTTTATAATCTTTCAGCCTTTCACGTATAATTTCCAAGTAATTCCGTGTGATAGGGCTGTCATGCAATTCAAGGGATCGTTTCAACCATGATTCAGTCAGGTCCAGCTTATCGCTGATTTCACTTGCCAGGGCCATATTAAAGGCTGCATAGGCGGCTTTTTTCTTATTTTTGGAAAGGGTTATATCCCGCCATATTGCAGCGGCATTTATCCATTGGTTTTTTTGCGCCAGATCTTCCGCCTCCTTCATTTTCTGATCCATGGTATTAGTAAAGTAAATACGCGATACTTCATCCCAGATAGGAAAGATATGGTAGGCATGGTGTTGTCCGGCCTGGTATGCCAGATCGGCAATGGCTTCCCTGATATTAGGAAGGTTGGCAAAGGCTTCGTGGTAAGAGCGTCCTACGCCGTTCAGATTCAGAACATTCGTATGGTTTGTGGTATCAATCGGGAAGGGTTTGTTATCTTCGTAGATAAACCAATCGGCTTTTACAAAGAGATCTACGTTGATAACTGTGAGCCATGCCCCTTCTACATCATCCGGGTTGTCACCATACACAAATTCGCGTGAGCGATATATTGAATCTGAAAAAATTATTTTTGCCAGATCCACCCCTACCCTAGCTTGATCTTTTTTAAACATATTTTCCCTCTCGGAAAAGGAAATTATCATGGGTTTGCTTTTTATGGAAACCGAGTCCACAAAGACTGAATCAAAAAACACATTCTTCACCCAGGGAGAACCGTAGGCAACGTCTGCAAATCCATAAAGAGCTTTCCACTCGAGGTCATGATACATTTTTGAGGGTATCTTAAGATCATTGAAGTGCAAGGTGTCCTTCAGGGAGGGATCACGTAACATCCGGTTGATCAGCACCAGATTTTCCGGCGTATTGAAGACGATCTTATCAGGTGGATGCAATACCTGTATGGTAATTTCCTTTGTGCTGTAACAGCTGGTCAGCATCATCAGGAAAATGCCACATATTGATATAAAAAATGCAATTCTTTTCACCTGTTATTTCGTTTTATGCATATCCGGTTTCCTTCTCCGCAATAGCAATAGTGCCGGACTTCTGTCCGGTAGGACGGCAGAATGCATTCCACAAATCTTCTCCCGGCAAGATGCGGGGCATCTTCCACTGTGACCTGCATGGAGAGAAGTTTTTTTCTATATCTTCTTTTGTCGAACCATCCATCTCAATATACAGCTGAGCCGGTTAATTGTTTTTCAAAAATAGATTGTTTTCCTAAACAATCATAAATTCTCCAGCCTATTTTAGCATAAGCGATTAAATGAACTTGCTACATAATAACAGGCTGAATATTGAAAAATTTTGTTTTTTTATGAATTGAAAAAGATACAAAAAATAAAAACAAGAGAAAAAAATCCGTAATATAAAAGGTACGGATTTCATGAACTAAAAAGGTGAAGCAGCTAAATGGTTCAAGTATTCAAGCCGCCACAAACGTTAATGACCTGCCCGCTGACATACGAAGACAGATCGGAAGCGAGGAACAGGGCCGTATTGGCCACATCTTCCGGCAGACCGGCCCGTCGCAGGGGGATCTGTTGGGTCCAGGCCTTCCGCACATCTTCAGGAAGTTTTCTGGTCATTTCCGTATCTATAAATCCGGGGGCTATAGCATTGCAACGGATGCCTCTTGAGCCCACTTCCTTGGCCACCGATTTTGTAAAGCCGATGATACCGGCTTTGGAAGCGGAATAATTGGCCTGTCCGGCATTCCCGCTAACTCCTACCACCGAGCTCATGCTGATAATCGTGCCGCTGCGTTGTTTCAGCATATAAGGCTGTACAGTCTTGGTAAAGTTGAATACGGACTTCAGGTTGATTTTTATCACCAGATCCCACTGTTCTTCGGTCATTCGCATCAGCAAGGTGTCGCGGGTGATCCCCGCATTGTTCACCAAGATATCTATTTTTCCAAAATCTTCTGCAATGGCTTTGACCACCTGATTCGTTTGTGAATAGTCGCTGGCATCAGAAGCATAGGCTTTGGCTTTGACACCATAGGATTCAATGGTTTTTACCGTCTCTCTGGCATTGTCATCCACTGCCAGGTCGGTGATGGCTATGTTGGCCCCTTCCTGTGCAAAACGGATGGCAATGGCATGCCCTATACCCCGGGCAGCTCCGGTAACAATTGCTGTTTTTCCTTTTAATAAATCCATGGTAATACGTTTTTGATTGAGCAGGCAAAATAAACAAGTATTTTCGAATATGGAAATTTATACCGTGGATTTTCAAGTACCACCTAAACCCTTTCGGGAGACAGGGGTTATGGTAAATCAACGATCCGGGAGGGTTGCTAAATAAAATTTATCCAAAATTCCGCAATAGAAAACCAAAAATGCTTTCTATTGCGGAACGACAAAGGATTTCATCTGTTTTTGCTTTTCACCAAAACAGTGAATTCCTAAGTCGAGATTTACCCAGTACGGCCTAGGGCCTGTGCACAATAGAAAATTTTTTCGAAATCTCTACTGCGCAAACTGGGTTTACCAATCTTTTTTCTCCTTTCTGCGCAAGGATATTGAGAATCTGAGAAAAGATGTTTACGTCATTAAGATTTTCCGGCTAGTTTACCGGCGATCGCCGGCATTACCTCCGCGGCCTTGCCACGGATATACACATCCGTGATGGAATGAGTAAATGCAGAAATATCGGGGTTTATCTCAATGATCCTGGCCCCGTTTTGTTTGGCCATTTGCGGGATCAGGGAGGCCGGCATGATTTCTCCGGTTGTGCCGATCAGAAGAAAAACATCTGCGGTGCGTGCTTCTTCTTCCGCTTTGACGGCTGCCCGCGTAGGTATCGCTTCGCCGAAGAAAACAAAATCCGGTTTCAGCACTTCACCGTCGTTTTTGCAACGGGGCGGCAGGTGTGCCAGATCAACCTCTTTGGGATGATAAACGGTTCTGCATTTCGGACAGAGTAGCCGTTGTGAATTCCCGTGGTACTCATAGACCTTCTTACTGCCGGCTTCCTGATGTAGGTTATCAATATTTTGTGTGATGACAGCTTCCAGCAGGCCTCGTTTTTCCATTTCTGCCAGTGCAAAATGCGCGGGGTTCGGTTTTGCTTTTCCGAAAAAATCGTAAAAAATTTCCCGGATCACCTTCCATGCTTTTACAGGATGAGCATGGAAATACCCGATATCCAGAACGATGGGGTCGTACTTGCTCCACAATCCGTTTTCGCCTCTGAAAGGAGGTATGCCGCTTTCTACAGAAATACCCGCACCGGTAAAAGCGGTGGTATGCGATGACTGTTTCAGTATTTTGACGGCTTCTTCCAGTGCTCCCACGGCTGCACAATTATGATATACCTTTTATTTCAGCAGTTTGGCTATGGTTTCGCCGATATGAGCGGGGGATTCTACCACATGGATGCCGCATTCGGACATGATCTTCATCTTGGCGGCGGCGGTATCTGCTTTTCCACCGATGATGGCTCCGGCATGTCCCATTCTTCTTCCTTTGGGAGCTGTTTGTCCTGCGATAAATCCAACCACCGGTTTGGTTCCATGTTCCTTCACCCAATAGGCAGCATCCGTTTCCATGCTTCCACCGATCTCTCCGATCATAATTATTCCTTCAGTATCCGGGTCTTCCATAAACAGTTTGATGGCATCCAGGGTAGATGTCCCTATGATCGGATCTCCACCGATACCGATGGCTGTGGTCTGTCCGAGGCCGGCCTTGGTAATCTGGTCTACAGCCTCATAGGTAAGTGTCCCGGAACGGGAGACAACTCCCACCGGTCCTTTCCTGAAGATAAAGCCGGGCATGATGCCGATCTTGGTTTCTTCGGCAGTGATGATCCCCGGACAATTAGGGCCTATCAGGCGGGTTTCACGATCTTTCAAATATTCTTTTACCTTCACCATATCCTGCGTAGGTATCCCTTCGGTAATGGCAACGGAAACTTTTATTCCGGCGTCAGCAGCTTCCATGATAGCGTCGGCAGCAAACGGCGGTGGCACAAAAATGATGGACACATCAGCGGCAGTTTCCTCAACAGCTTCTCTTACCGTGTTGAAAACAGGCCGATTGAGATGTTTCTGTCCTCCCTTGCCCGGGGTTACCCCCCCGACCACCTGCGTGCCATATTCGATCATTTGCCGGGCATGAAAGGTGCCTTCACTGCCTGTAAATCCCTGTACCAGGACTCTTGAATCTTTATTTACCAGAATACTCACTATTTGAAAATTAAAATTTTGTTATTATCTTTTTCAATACACAAAAAGTATAAGTTTTATCTCTCTTACAAAAAAAATTAAATAAGTCATAAATTATCTTCTCTTTTTAGGAGGACGATACCCTCTTGCTTTAGCTGCTTCTTCCATGCGCTGTTGCCATTTGGACTTTTTCACCGGAACGTTCTTGTTCTCTTTCAATTTTTTCAGAATCTCTTCTTCTTTTATAAAAGATTTGGCAAGCATGTTCTGTCCGAAGGTGATCAGGTTGGCCAGGAAATAGTAATAGTTCAGCGCTGCCGAAAAGTTATTCAGAAACAACATAAAAGTAATCGGCATAATATACATCATTCCTTTCATTCCAGGCATCTGACTCGAGCTACCGGACGGACTGTTGATTTTCATGGTAATGATGGTGGAGGCGGTCATTAGAATGGTAAACAGACTGACATGATCTCCATACATGGGTATGACAAAAGGCAACTGCAAGATGGAATCGTAGGTAGAAAGATCGTGAGCCCACAGGAAGCTTTGCTGCCTCAGTTCTATGGATGTCGGGAAGAAACGGAACATAGCATACAGGATCGGTAACTGGAGTATCATGGGCAGGCACCCTCCCATCGGTTTGATGCCGGCACGTTTGTAAAGGGCCATGGTAGCCTGTTGCTTTTTCATGGCGTCCTCTTTTTTCGGATATTTGGCATTGATCTCATCCATATAAGGCTTCAGTACTTTCATCTTAGCCTGGGAGACATAAGACTTGTAGGTAAGCGGGAAGAGTGCTGTTTTGATGATCAACGTAAGCAGCAGAATAATGATCCCATAATTGGATATATACAGGTTCAGCCAGTTAAAAATAGGGATGATCACAAACTGGTTGATCCACCTGATAATATTTCTACCCAGGAAAACCAAATCTTGCAGGTCCATGCCGTATTTTTTCAGTGTCTTGAAATGGTTGGGGCCAAAATACATTCTCATGTGATAGCTAAGTTCTTTCTTTGGCTGGTATGGAACACTCAGTTCGGTTTCGCATTCCCTGAAATAAGGAGATTCATCCGGCATCTTCAGGGATTTTATGGTTCCGTTCAGAAACGGCAAAGAGTCGGATATTATCACTGATGAGAAAAACTGGTCTTTAAAAGCCACCCAGATAAGTTTGGTGGTTATGTCTTTGGATAATTCCGGTTTTTTACTTCGCATCGGCAAACCGTCCACAACATCCTGATAATATTTAAACTTAATTGTTGAATAAAAATCTTCATTGGTTCTGCCTTTTTCCTGCTGGGGCATATATATCTTCCATTTCAGGGAGATATCCGTCAGGTTTCGGGCAATCAGATTGTCCATACTGTGCATATCCACATCAAAATAGATCATATATTCGTTGCGGAATATGGTGTAACGGTAATCCATGTATTCATTTTCCCCCACTTTCAGACGGAGAATTGCCGTATAACTGCTGTCAGTTACCACAATATTTCCGGTGTCTGTTACCGGTGTGAAAAAGAGTCTTTTGGTATCTATCAGCTGGTTATCATTCGTAAAGAAACGAAACCCGAATTCGGTAGAGTCTCCATGGAATAATACAACAGGCTTTCCATCCCAGGTTTTAAATTTTTTAAGTTCAGCCGAATAAACCATCCCTCCCAGTGTGGACAGGCGGATTTTAAGCAGGTCGTTTTCAATCGTTATAAATTTCTGTTTTTCTGTCGGGAGGATTTCACCCTGTTTGGATACCACAGCAGTTGTGTCGGTAAGTCTTTCCTTTTCAGTAGTGGCAAGGTTTTTCTGCAAGGCATCTGAAGCATTTTTATTTTTCAGGGTATCCGGACGCTCTGCCTGAAGTAACGAATCGATCTGCATAACCTTACGCCGGGGATAGATCTCGGATGGTTTGTAAACCAAAGCTTTCAGGTATGATGTCCTGGCCTGCTGGTATTTCCGGACCTGATATAGTGAATCGGCTGTATGAAGCTCTTGTTCGTAAGCTTTATTTCTTTGATTGGAGTTATAATAGCTAAAAATGACAAATAATAATCCTATCAGTAGTAATCCAACAACGGTGTTTCTGTCCATATTAAATTGCTCAATTTAAATTTTTTTCAGTTTCTTTGATTTCTTTTTGTTTTATTGTCTTTTGTTTTTTCCGGGCCAGTCCCATGGCCGCCTTGATAAAATCCACAAACACCGGATGGGGTTGTAATACCGTACTCCTGTATTCCGGATGGAACTGGACCCCGACAAACCATCTGTGTTCAGGTATTTCCATAATCTCTACAAGGTTGGTGTCGGGATTGATCCCTACGGCTTTCATACCAGCCGCCTCAAAGTCTTTAAGGTATTTATTGTTAAACTCATATCTGTGCCGGTGTCTTTCATTGACAAGCTCTGTCTTGTAAGCTTGGTAGATACGGCTGTTTTTATCAATCCGGCAGGGATAGGCTCCTAGTCTCATAGTTCCTCCCTTGGCCGTGATCCCTTTTTGTTCTTCCATCAGATCAATGACAGGATAGGGAGTACGCCGGTTCATTTCTGTGGAGTTGGCTTTCGCAAAACCCAGAACATTCCGGGCAAATTCAACGACGGCACATTGCATACCCAGGCAGATACCCAGAAAAGGTATATTATGTTCCCGTGCATATTTGGCTGTGATGATCTTTCCTTCTATACCCCGGCTGCCAAAACCCGGTGCAACCAGCATCCCGTCGAGATAGCCCAGTTTTTCGACGGTATTTTTTTCATTAATCTGTTCAGAGTGAATATACTCAAGTTCTACTTTGCATTCATTGGCTGCTCCGGCATGGGTAAATGATTCGGAAATAGACTTATAAGCGTCATGCAGTTCGACATATTTACCGACCAATCCAATCCTGACGGTCTCTTTGGGTGATTTAAGTCTTTTGAGAAACTCTTTCCAGGGTCCCAGATCCGGTTTCTGATTGGCCGGCAGGTTCAGTTTATGCAGGACGGTTTCATCCAGCTTCTCATCCTGCATCAGCAAAGGCACTTCATAAATAGTGGAGGCATCTATTGATTCTATAACACTGGATATCTGCACATTGCAAAAGAGCGCTACCTTGTTACGGATGTCATCAGAGAGTTTTTTCTGTGTACGCAACACCAGAACATCAGGCTGGATACCGGCCTCCTGCAACATTTTTACAGAGTGTTGGGTAGGTTTGGTCTTTAACTCTCCAGAGGTAGGAAGATAAGGAACCAGAGTAAGGTGGATTACCAAACAATTGGAAGGTCCCAGGTCCCATTTCAGTTGCCTTACTGATTCAATATAAGGTAGTGACTCAATGTCCCCCACAGTACCTCCTATCTCAGTGATAACTATATTGTAATTGTATTTCTTGCCCACCAGGCGAATGCTGTTTTTTATTTCATCAGTAATATGAGGAATTACCTGGACAGTTTTTCCAAGATAATCCCCTCTGCGTTCCTTTTCTATAACTGACTGATAAATTCTTCCGGTAGTTACATTGTTCTCTTGGGAAGTAGGCGTATTCAGAAATCGTTCATAGTGTCCCAGGTCGAGATCGGTTTCGGCTCCATCATTGGTGACGTAACACTCTCCATGTTCATAAGGATTCAGGGTTCCAGGATCAACGTTAATATAAGGATCCAGTTTCTGAATGGTAACAGTATATCCTCGTGCCTGAAGCAATTTGGCCAGAGAGGCAGATATAATGCCTTTTCCAAGGGAAGAAGTAACTCCTCCCGTAACAAAAATATATTTTGTAGTGTTCAAAACAAAAGTATTTTGAGTTGATATTTATTCATTATCCATTTCATCAATGAGTCTTATCTTATCTTCCAGTAGCTTAATACTGGCTTTTGCATTCTCGATCTTGGCGATGATATCTTTTATAAGTGACTCGGCATTCTTGGTTTGCGTAAAGAAACCTATATTATTTTCCCAAACCGAGATGTCGTTTTCCAGTTGTTTAATACGGTTGATAAATTTCTCCCGATCTTTCTGGAGCTTGATATTTCCTTTGGTAGTATTTGCCAAAGCATCAATCTTGGCCTTGTATTTCAACAGGTTTTTCTTATAATCGTTAATATTCAGGTTGTTGAATAACTGATTAATCGCTTCTCTGTATGTATTGGCGATTTCCTCTTTTTTATTGATAGGGACATATCCTATTTCGGACCATCGACGCTGAAATTCCTTCATCCTGGTAAAGTCGGCATCCGGGTCATCAGTCATTTTAAAATTTCTGATCTCTTCAATCAGCTCTTCTTTCAGTTTCAGATTTTTCTGATAATTTTTCTCCCTGTCCGCAAAATATTTTGCTTTGTTTTCAAAGAACATGTCACAGGCAGCCCTGAATCTTTTCCATATCTGGTCAGAATACTTTTTTGGAACCGGTCCGATTTCCTTCCATTTTTTCTGCAGTTCGATCAGGTCTTCTGTAGTCTTTTGCCATTCGGTGCTGTCTTTAAGGGCTTCGGCCTGAATACACAGATCAGTCTTCATCTGGAGATTATTCATTTGAACTTCTTTGTTCTCGGCATAATATTCCCTTTTCCGGTTAAAAAAACGGTCACAGGCTTTTCTAAAAGATTCGTAGATAGCGTTATTTTGTTTCCTGGGGGCGAAGCCAATGGTCTTCCATATCTTTTGCAATTCCTGTATTTCTTTGGATTTTTCATCCCATTCCCGGTGGGAATGAATATCCATATCAGCTATTTCTTCCGCTCTTGCTGCAAGGGAGGTTTTCTGTTCCAGGTTCTTTTTCTGTATCTCTTTGATTTCCTGAAAGTACGCCTGGTATTTTTTATTTATCTTGCGTGTGGCTTCCCTGAAGCGTTCCCACAATTCCGCTTTATTTTCTTTGGGTACAGGTCCAGTCTCACGCCACTGTTCATGATATTTCTGTAAGGTTTTAAAGGCGTTGATGATATCAGGTTCAAGAAGAAGGTTCTCTGCCTGTTCACATAGCAATATTTTCTTTTCCAGGTTTTTTTTCAGGTCAAGGTCACGGAGTTCTTTGTTAATTTTGATGTAATCATAAAATTTTTCAACATGGTAATGATATGTTTCCCATAGATCTTTAACATGTTGCTGTGGCACCAGGCCGATATTCCTCCAACGTTCCTGGAGTTCCCTGAACTCCTGAAAAGTCTTGTTGATGGATTCCTTACGATTGACCAGATCCTTGATATCATTAATGATCCTGTATTTCTCTTCAAGGTTTCTTTTTTTCTCGTTCTCCAGTTCTTTGTTGAATTGGGCTTTTTTATCTCTGTATTTTTTCAGGAGATATTTCATGTGTCTCTCCCGCTCATCGGGACCCGGCTTAAAGTCAAGAGGGTCGCCTCCTTCTTCAATGAAACGTTTTTTCTTTTCTTCGATCTCCTGGTGATATTTTTTGTAGAAATTGACTTTAATACTATCCACATCATGCCGGATCTCCTGTACTGGCCTTTCATCAATGAGTAGTTCCAGCCGATTGAGCAGTTCACTTATCCCAAATTCTGAGTAATCTACCTCTTTCATTACGTTTTCTTCTTCTGCCTCCTGATGATGTTCAGAGGTTTTTACTGAAGCGGTATCTTCTTTAAAGGATTCCAAATCTTCCTTATTTTCGTCTTTTCCGGTCTCAGAATTGGTTTTTGTCTCTACTTTTAGATCCTGTATATCGTGTGTCTCCCCTAATTTCTGCGTTTTTTCTTCTTCATCCGGCTTAACATCTTCTGCTTTTGTCTTTGCCACATCCTTTCTTTCCTTATCAATCTGTTCGGTATTTTCTTCCCGTAATTCTTCGTTTTCTACTGACTCTATAGTTTTTCGCTCCATCATATCATACATGAGTTTTAGGGTAACATTAACTACACTATACAAAATTTGGTCAAAGGTACGAAAATATACATTTATGGAAATATTCTCAAATCTTTCCTTAATTCTCTTTTTTTTCTCTCATTTTTGAAAAAACTAAAAGCTATGACAGAATATGCAGCTGAATTTATCGGGATCATGATTCTTATAATTTTCGGGTCGGGAGTGGTTGACAGGATACTGTTAAAGAACTCCAAAGCAGAAAATACAGATTGGATAACTTTATGCGTTGCGTGGGTTTTGGAAGTATCCTTTGCGGTGTTTGCTGTAGTAAAGATCAGCGGGGCACATATCAATCCGGCGGTTACGCTGGGATTTGCCATGGCGGGAAAGTTTCCGTGGGCAATAGTTCCCGGTTATATTCTGTCCCAGGTGGCAGGAGCTTTCAGCGGAGCTGTTATCTTGTATGGATACAATACTATCCGCACTGGAAAAAGACAGAAGACTCTTCCTCCAAACTGGGAATTTTCAGCACCGTCCCTGCACGATCTTTTCCCAATAACTTGGCTAGTGAGGTGATCGGAACTTTTATGCTCTTGTTTGGATTGTCTTTTCTGGGAATATACAATTTTTCAAGTGGACTGAATTCTCTCGTCATCGGAGTTTACATTTCGGCCATCAGTTTCTCCTTGGGAGGTACAACGGGTTTTACCATCAACCCGGCCAGGGACTTTGGCCCGCGACCGGCCCATTTTGTCCTGCCTATATCCGGTAAAGGTTCTTCCGACGGGGCTTATTTCTGGATTCCGGTTGTGGGCCCCCTGATCGGAGGGGTATATGGAACACTTTTTTATCAACCTATTAACCTGTTTTCAACGGATCGGTATCTGTTTGGTTCTGGTTTTTTTCATTGCTTAAAGCCTTTATATTAATTTATTCGGTTATTTTTAACAAAAAAACAAGTTACGATATGAAATATATTATTGCGCTTGATCAGGGTACTACCAGCTCACGTGCTGTTCTTTTTTCGGAAAACGGAGAGGTCGTGGACATAGCCCAGAAGGAATTTTCTCAAATCTTTCCCCGGCCTGGCTGGGTGGAACATGATCCCGAAGAAATCTGGAACACTCAGCATGGGGTACTAACGGAAGTAATGAACCGAAATCATATAAGTCCCAGGGATATTGTCTCCATCGGGATCACCAATCAACGTGAAACAACGGTGATATGGGACCGGTATACAGGCCAGCCTGTCATGAATGCAATTGTCTGGCAGGATAAACGAACAGTCCCCATTTGTGAGGAGATGAAAGAGGAAGGTCTGGAGAAATACGTCAGGGAAAATACCGGGCTGGTCATTGATTCTTACTTCTCAGCAACCAAGGTAGCCTGGATCCTGAGGAATGTTGCAGGAGCCAGGGAAAAAGCAGAAAAGGGTGATCTGGTGATGGGTACGATAGACACGTGGTTGATCTGGAAAATGACAGGTGGAAAAGTACATGCTACGGACTATTCCAATGCTTCACGCACCATGTTGTACAATATTCGCACAATGGAGTGGGATCATCATCTGTTGTGCCGGCTGGATATTCCGGAAAATATGTTACCCTCCGTGTATCCTTCTTCCTGGCATTTTGGGGAATTTAACATGGATGGAACGTCTGTCCCCATAGGAGGGGTACTGGGTGATCAGCAGGCTGCCTTGTTCGGTCAGGCTTGTTTTAATCCCGGAGATGTGAAAAACACGTATGGTACGGGGTGCTTTATGTTGATGAACACCGGCGAAGAGCTCAGGGAATCATCATCCGGTTTGCTGACGACCATTGCCTGGGGAATAGGCAGGAAAGTGTATTATGCCTTTGAAGGAAGCGTGTTTATTGCCGGCGCAGCGATACAGTGGCTGCGCGACGGTTTGAGAATTCTGGATGCTACCGAGGATTCGGAATATTTTGCCGGCAAAGTTGCCAACAATGATGTGTACGTGGTTCCGGCCTTCTCGGGCCTGGGAGCCCCCTATTGGGATATGTATGCACGGGGTGCTATATTCGGACTGACGAGGGATACCGGGAAGGCTCATCTTATTAAAGCAACACTCCAGTCAATGGCTTACCAGTCGAAAGACCTTCTGGAGACCATGCAGAAAGATTCGGGCCTGGAGATACATACCCTGAAAGTAGACGGAGGAGCTGCCATGAACAACTATCTGATGCAATTCCAGGCTGATATTTTGGGAACCCTGGTGGAAAGACCTGCCGTGACCGAATCTACAGCCCTTGGGGCTGCTTACATGGCAGGGATACAAAGTGGCCTGTGGAAACAGGATGATATACCAGGTAAGCGTAAGATTGACAGAATATTTAAACCGGTTATATCATCTGAAGAAAGAAGTAGACTCTATAACGGATGGAAAAAGGCGGTTAGCCGTACCCAGGGATGGCTTAACGAGGAATAAACCTGTAAAAAATGAATAAAACAATATTTTCTTATCAGCAGAGAGTTTCTTTTCTTCAGCAACTTAAATCCGAAACCTTTGATATTATTGTAATAGGTGGGGGTATCACGGGAGCAGGCATTGCCCTGGATGCTGCTGCACGGGGATTAAAAACAGCTCTTATCGAAAAAAAAGACTTTGCCTCGGGTACCAGCAGCCGTTCCACCAAACTGATCCATGGCGGACTGCGTTATCTGAAACAGTTACAGATACATGTGGTAGCTGAAACTGGCAGAGAAAGAGCCATTGTACACAGGTTGGCGCCTCATCTGGTGGTCCCGGAAAAAATGATGCTGCCGGTCTATAAAGGTCTTTCAACTCCCAAATGGATGATCTCTCTGGGATTGTGGATGTACGATTTTCTGGCAGGGGTTAAAGGTGACGACCGCAGGAAAATGTTGAACAAACAGCAGACACTTGCTGTCGAACCGCTTCTGCCTGCGAAGAACCTGAAAGGAAGTGGATACTATGCCGAATATATGACCGACGATGCCCGGTTAACTGTGGAAGTGATAAAAACAGCCGTAAAACAGGGAGCGATATGCCTGAATTATGTCGAAAGTAAGGCATTCCTGTATGATGACAAAGGGAAAATCAACGGACTCAGATGCCGCGACCATGTTCATGGGGATGAGTTTGATATTGCGGGGAAGTTTGTTGTGAATGCCACGGGGATCTGGGTGGATGACCTGCGCAAAGCAGATCATTCTCTTTCAGGAAAACACCTGCTGATCACCAAAGGGGTACACCTGGTTTTTGACAGGAAGAAACTTCCATTGCATAATCCGCTTTATTTTGAGATTCCCGACGGACGGATGATCTTTATGATCCCCCGGAATGGGGTTTCCTATATTGGAACAACAGATACTCCGTACACGGCCAATAAGGAAAATATCCCCGTCGAAAATGAAGATGTAGAGTATTTGTTGCATGCATTCCGGGATCTTTTTCCGGATTTTAAGCTGGAAAAAGAAGACATCGTGGCAGCCTGGGCCGGACTGCGTCCACTGATTTACCAGGAAGGGAAATCCGCTTCAGAAATATCACGTAAGGACGAAATCTTTGTTTCTCCTGCAGGGCTGATCTCTATGGCCGGGGGAAAGCTGACCGGATACCGTAGAATGGCTGAGAAAACAGTGGATATGATCGTTAAAAAAGCCGGGAAAGAATTCCGGCAGCATATCAAAAAAAAATCGGTAAGCCGGAATATCCCTCTGACAGACTCCTCTGTTGGTTCTCTGGATGAAGTGAAAACATTTGCTGAAAAGCTGTACCTTCAATTTCAACAGGCAGGTTATAAGAAAGAGGATGTTTTTCAGATGGTGTTCAAATACGGGATGTCAGCCAGGGATATTCTGGAGACAGCGGTTCAGGAAAAGACAGGAGATACGAAAGAAAATCTTATGCTGGCGGAACTTAATTTCTGCCTTGAGAAAGAAATGGTTTTTAAACCGCTGGATTTTCTGGAAAGACGCAGCAGTCGTTTACTTTTTGAAACAGACACGGTAAGAGCATATTACCCGGCAGTATTGGAAAAATTCAGACGAGTTTTTCAATGGGATGAAAAACATTATCTGGCAGAGAAAAAGGAAGTTGAACGCCGGCTGGCAGAGGTAGAACTGAAAGATATCAAACGTGATGCATAAATAAGACAGGAGCACAAAATTTTGCGCTCCTGCCCCACTCTGATAAACAAGTGTATTATTTCACAACCACCGGATTAGCCATCCGGTTGGCGTCGTCGGCAATGACGTTTTTAAAGAAATCCACATCTGCAAAGCGGGGATCCTGTTTTTCCCAGCCAGAATAGAAACAATAGAAAGTAGGGTTGTCTTCATGAAGCTTAAGATCTACCATATAGGTATTTACGATACCATTTCCTGTTTCCGGAGCATTGATAGTAGTAATAAAATCATCGGATTTGACAAGGATGGCCATCCCCAGTTTTTCCCCTTCGTAGGCCTGGTTGCAGTGGGTAGCAAAGAAAACATACTTATCGTTGGGTTCGTCAATGATCAGGGAGTCACAATGATGGACAATCCCGGTAATCAGGCTCTCATGGCCGGTAAGTCCTTTTACCGTGATGTTGCTCCTGTAGAAATTGGTCCCTCCCCAAATGCTTATTTCATCAACGATATCATAGACGTTACCCCCTGCTTTCCATCCGTAATATCCCAGTTTTATAACGGCACGCAGCGGTCCGTCGGACACCCTTTCGTAGGTTCCTTCCTTCGGCAAATCAACACGGTACACCGAATCTTCAACCATCAGGGCGATGGCGCCTGCACCCAGTGAATTTCCAACTTTCAGGATATCCATGCCCCAGTCCTTCAGCACGTGATAGGAATGCGGTACCAATCCGACACTGTCGAGTACCATTCTCGAAACACGTTTTCCAAAGATATCCATCCCATTGCGTGCATCGTAATAGTTCCGAAACCCCACCTTATCGTTCTCCCAGGCAGGACCTTCCATCTGAAAGGCATGCTGTGTGCTGGGAGAATCGGTCGATCGCAGACGTTTGGCATAATCCAGTTCCTTATGTTTCGGATAATTGGCAAAACGGACATTGGCTCTCTGTATAAACTTTGGCAAAGCTTCCGGTGACACAAACGAGACCTTCAGCTGTTTCGATTCATTGGGCTTAAGATTCACCAAAAGAAAAAGTTCATCCCACTGCCCGTCTTTATTGAGATCGTCAGCCTGTGAGGGGATCACATCTCCCTGCATATTTTTCACCAGAGGAACTTTTCCTTCGGGAACACCCGACACCAGAGAATCCAGGTGTGTTCTTTCTATGGTTACGGGCTCATCGGGACGATCCAGCGCAACAGGGTTCTCAATGGTAATGACGGCTTCCTTGTTTCCTCCGCAGGAAACCATCATAAAAAGTGCCATAAAGAATATCCAAATGTGTTTCATCTTCTTACAGTTTTAGTTACAACACCCATACAAATTTACAAACAAAATATATACAATATTCTGATACCCTGACATATTTAAAATTTTTTAATATTTTATCTCCTACGCCGGGTGAATCCTGCAGAAGCCAATATTTCTATATGTATTTAAATACGTATTTAAATATTTATAAGAAGAATTCCCTGAAGCTTTGCTCCACGAAGGACTCTTGTCCTGCCTGCTTACAGGAGGACGGGTCCTAAGTTCTGCTTATACTTTTTCTTTAAGGAGAGATCAAAACTTTCGGTGAAAGTTTTGGGTTCGGTATAATAATAAAGAAATTTCTTTAATATTTCTATTCTTCTCCTGCATGGCTTCCCAGTGTTGCCAGTATTCCTCCGTCTACATAAAGGACATGTCCGTTGACGAAATCGGAGGCTTTAGATGCCAGGAAAATGGCTGCGCCGGCAAGTTCTTCAGGTTTTCCCCAGCGTCGTGCCGGAGTTCTTTTAATGATAAAGTCATTAAAAGGGTGTCCTCCTATGCGTATCGGTGCTGTTTGTTCCGTGGCAAAATATCCTGGACCGATGGCATTAGCCTGGATATTGTACCGGGCCCATTCATCAGCCATCTCTTTGGTCAGCATCTTAAGTCCTCCTTTGGCAGCAGCATAGGCGCTGACCGTGTTTCTGGAAACCTCGCTCATCATAGAACACATGTTGATGATCTTGCCTCCAGAATTTCTACTGATCATGCCCTTCACCACATGTTTGGCCATAATAAAAGGACCGACCAAGTCAACGGTGAGTACTTCTCTGAAATCCTCGACTTCCATTTCCAACATGGGTGTCCTTTTAATAATAGCAGCGTTATTGACCAGTATATCTATGGGTGCGACCTCTTTTTCGATCAGGGCGAGGTTTTTGATCACCTGTTCTTCTTTGGTAACATCAAAGAGATACGTATGCACCATTATTCCTTTTGCTGCATATTCTTCTTTGGCTTTTTCAAGGCGTGCGGGAGTATGTCCATTTATCACCAAAGTAGCTCCGGCTTCTGCCAGTGCTGTAGCTATAGCCATTCCCAACCCGTGGGTACCTCCGGTAATCAGGGCTGTTTTTCCTGTAAGATCAAATAGTTCAAGTCCCATGACGAATTTTGTTTATTAGGAGTTTTATTATTTTAACTCAGTAGGTTCAGCAATGTCCATATCTCCATAATCCAGGTTCTCCCCGGCCATACCCCAGATAAATATATAGTTGGAAGTTCCTGCAGCGGCATGTATCGACCATGGGGGTGAGATCACTGCCTGTTCGTTTTGCAGCCAGATATGCCTTGTCTCCTCAGGCTCGCCCAAAAAGTGGCAAACAGCCTGTCCCTCCGGAACCTCAAAATAGAAGTAGGCTTCCATTCTGCGACTGTGAACATGGGCTGGCATGGTGTTCCACACACTGCCCGTTTGCAGCTCAGTCATGCCCATTTGTAGTTGACAGGTATCCACGACACTGTTCACCAGGAGTTTGTTTATTTGACGTTCATTGGATGTTTCTAGTGATCCCAGTTTAACTACTTCGGCATCTGCCAACGTAATACGTTTTACGGGATAGGATTTGTGGGCATTGGCTGAGTTAAAATAAAAATGAGCTGGTTTTGCAGTATCCTTGCTGATAAAGAGTACCTCTTTGATGCCTTTTCCTACATATAGGGCATCTTTGTAACCCAGTTCATATTCCGTACCGTCAGCTCTGATAATCCCGGGACCCCCCACGTTAATAATCCCTAATTCACGGCGTTCAAGAAAATAATCTGCTTTGAGGGGATCAATGGTTTCAAGCAGAAGATCCTGATTTATCGGTACAGCACCTCCGACAATAAAACGGTCGTAAAAAGAATAAACCATTCTGACTTCATTGGATTCCATTATGTTATCCACCAGGTATTCTTTCCGTAATCTTTGGGTATCATATGCGACAGCATCGCCGGGATGTGTTGCATATCTGAGTTCGTAATGTGTTGCCATAATCAATAAATTTTTACAGGTTTTTATTATTTGGAATTTTTTTGCGTTGATTCCCTGATCAGCAGTTCGGATGAGCTAATCTTGCTGGGAGAAGTTTTCTCTCCGATCCATTTTTTCAGAAACAACTCCGCACAATATTTTCCCATTTCCCGGCTGTGCCGGTCTACTGTGGTAAGAATAACATCTGAAAAGAAATCCCGGTTCACCCACGGGACTATTACCCCTAGGGTATTACTTTTTCCTTTCCGTAAACCGGCAGCCACTGTATTAGATTGGTAATTCAGTTTACGGGCCAGATCCTTCACCTCTTTCCTCATTCTTTCCCTCACTCTTTCCTTGTCACGCAAAGCTTGCGAAACCGTGGAAAGCGTAATATCATGTATCCCTGCCAGATCTTTGATAGTGACCGGCTTGGAGAAATGGAAAATAGGATTTTTTTTTCGGTTCACAGGATCCCAAAGATATAAAATTGTTCAGAACAACTCAAACGTTTGTGTGATATTTATAATCATGTTTCCTGATGATGTTTTTCTATTGTTGTTTTATCTGTATTCATGGTCTGCAAATATCCGAATCATTGCTAATTTCGTTTTCAGTCATTTTCCAGAATATGTATAAGTATGCAAACGAACGTATTGTATTGTTCATGATATTATATACTTTTGTTTTCTGGCAGGAGAAAATTAATTTAACAAAAACAAACGATTGTTCGACACTGAATATTAAATTATATTATGGCTGCATATGAACGCATTGAGGTTATTCTAAGGATACGAAACACAGGGGTGGTTCCCGTGTTTTATCATTCGGATCCCCTTGTGGTCAGGAATGTTGTAAAAGCATGTTACAAAGGTGGTATCAGGGTTTTCGAGTTTACCAACCGCGGGGATTTTGCCCATGAAGTGTTTGCCGAGGTCAACAAATATTGCATGGGATCTTTGAAGGACATAGCTTTGGGTGTCGGTTCGGTTCCGGATCCTGCCACTGCAACTTTGTATATTCAACTGGGAGCTGATTTTGTGGTAGCTCCTACCTTGAATGCTGAGACTGCGCGTATTTGCAACCGGCGCAAGATCCTGTGGATTCCCGGTTGTGGAACATTAAGTGAGATTTCTTATGCTGAAGAACTGGGTGCTGAGATTGTGAAGATCTTTCCCGGCTCGTCGGTCGGGGGACCGGATTTTGTGAAAAGTATCAAAGGGCCTATGCCGTGGACCAGCGTGATGCCTGCCGGCGGGGTCAGTCCTGACAAAGAGAATCTAAAGAAATGGTTTGAAGCTGGTGTGGTGGCGGTAGGGATGGGATCCCGGCTTTTTACAAGAAATATTATTCAGACAAAGGCTTATCGTCAATTGGAAGAAAAAGTGAAGGAACTGATGTATACCATCAGAGAGGTACGCAGCAATCTTTAATAATTATTTTTTTCGCATTAAAAAGGCATAATTTTTGTATTTTAACAGCGGAGTAGGCTGTCCTGTCGCTGTCCGTTATGGCGGACAGAGGAAAGTCCGGACAACACAGAGCACCGCACTTCCTAACGGGAAGATGTCTGTAAGGGCATAGTACCGGAACAGAAAACAACCGTCCGTCAGTTGACGGATAAGGGTGAAAAGGTGGGGTAAGAGCCCACCGGTCTCCGGGGTGACCCGGACAGCCGTCCGGCTTGCGGGTTGAAAGACCATGTATACCGGCATTTGAGGGTTGCTCGTCCGATGCCGGGGGGTAGGTCGATAGAGGTATGTGGTGACATATACCCCAGATAAATGACAGGATACCGGAAAAATCTCTGGCAGAGCTTTCCGGGAAACAGAATCCGGCTTACAGGCCTACTCCTTTTTTTATTTCAGGAAAGATATTCATTCATCTTATTAAGCAAAATGCTTGGCTTTATTGGTTTGGCCAGATAGACATCAAAACCGGCATCCAGACATTTTTGCCTTTCATCGGCCATAGCATAGGCCGTTTGAACAATAGCGGGTATTCCGGGTATAATCTTTCTGATTTCCTTCAGGGAAGAAAATCCATCTATCTCAGGCATCCGTATATCTAGCAATAAAATATCGGGCTTGTATTGAGAACATAACTGTATGGCCTCGCGACCGTTTTTGGCCAACAAGATGTTAATCCCTGTTTTCTTAAGAACTGTTTCCAGAAAATCATAATTGGAAGATTCATCCTCTGCAATCAATACTGTTTTGTCATGCCAGTCAGGGTATTTGCCGGTTTTTAAATTTCTTTTCTTCCCGGAGATCTCAAAAGTATTCTCAATGCCGGGGATGGTGAAATTAAATGTAGTCCCCTTCCCTACCACCGAATTCACACTTATCGTACCCCCCAGGTGTTTCACCAGATTTTTGGTTATAGCCAAACCCAGTCCTGCTCCCCCATATTTACGGGTCAATGTGTTTTCCACTTGCCGGAATCTTTCAAAGATCGTACCCACTTCTTCTTTGGGTATTCCCGGTCCAGTATCCTTAACATAAAAGGAAATGATATCATTATCAACAGAATATCCTACCTCTACAAATCCCTCTTCTGTAAACTTGATGGCATTCCCTATCAGGTTCGATAATATCTGCCTGATACGCATTTTGTCACTGTTGAGGATGATGTCCTGATTGCCGGGAGTAATAAACTTTATTTTCAGGTAATCCTTCCTGTATTTATTTTGAATTTCCTTAATGTATGGCTGGAAGTCCAGGATAAACTCATTCAGTGAAAAAGGTTCCTTGTAGATATTAACCTGGCCGGATTCTATTTTCGAAAGATCCAGAATATCATTGATCAAATGGAGCAATGTCTCACTACTTTCTTTGATGTATCTGATATATTCTTTTTTTTCCGCCTGAGACAGTTCCGGATTTGACAACATATCGGAAAAGCCCACAATAGCATTCATGGGGGTTCTGATCTCATGGGACATATTGGTCAGGAAAGCCATCTTCAGATGGTCTGATTCTTCGGCTTTTTTCAGCGCTTCCTTCAACTTTCTTTCCTGTTCAAGATTTTTTGTGATATCCCTGAAAGTAGTAACAAAATAACCTTCACTTCTCTCGGGACCGGGGACATGTGTGGAAGAGACTTCTATTTGCAGCACCCGGCCATCTTTGTGTTTCATCTCAAATATCTCATTTTTGAGGATCGGATATTTTTCATAATAATCCAATAAATTGGAAACATCCGAGCGTGTGTCATCGGTCATCAGGTCAAAAATATTGATATGTAGATCCTTACTTGTGGCGTCAAAACCAAATATTTCAAGTCCCGCAGGATTACATTCCATGATATTTCCCTCATAATCTATAACGGCAATTCCATTTAATGAAGACTCAAAAGCAACGCGAAACAAATATTCTTGATTATTAAGAGATTTTACTTTGTGGTTTTGATTTCTGTTTTTTCCGAATCGGAAGAATTTTTTATTTTTCAAAGTGTTTCCGTTTTTATTATGCCTGAAAAAGGTCATAGGATATATTATTAAATATATTTTTTAATTTCATCAATGAGATCATTGATCTGCAAAGGTTTAGCAAGATAGGCATCACAACCAGCCTGGAGACATTTGGTCTTTTCTTCCATCGAAGCATAAGCTGTTTGTGCTATTACGGGAATCCGGGGAAATTCTTTTTTTATGTAAGCGGTGGCTTCATAACCATTAACTTCGGGCATTTCAATATCCATTAAAACCAAATCGATATTTTCCCCTTGTTTTTCCTTGACAAAATGAATGGCTTCACGTCCATTTACAGCATGATAAACATTTACACCTGCCTGTTGAAGAATTTCATGAAGGTAGAGGTAGTTATACTCATCATCTTCGACAATAAGAATATTTTTTCCGGACAAATTGAGATTTCCTTCATTCAGGTCATCGATTTTCTGCATTTCTTCGTCCGGCAAAGCTTTATAAGGAATAGTGAAATAAAAGGAAGATCCCTTGTTTAATTCAGACTCAACCCATATCCTGCCACCAAGCAGTTCAGTAAGATGTTTTGAAATGGCCAGTCCCAGACCGGTGCCAGGATATAAACGGGTTTTTGAATTATCAACCTGTTGGAAACGGTTGAAAATTATTTCCATTTTATCCTGAGGTATCCCAATACCGGTATCTTTCACAAAAAAAACCAAGACATTATCCGGTACCGAGATATTGTACCCAAATTCAACATAACCTTCATGCGTAAATTTAATGGCATTGCTAAGCAGATTAGTCAGTATCTGTCTTAGGCGAATGGGGTCCGTAAGAATATTAACGGACGGTTTATCTTGATACCTTTTGTAACGAAGTTCCAGTTGTTTTTCAGTGATGAGTCTGGAAAAAGTCAGGTAAAGGGACTCCATCATTTCATGCACATCTGTAATTTCTTCACGGATAACCACCTGTCCGGATTCCAACTTGGCAAGATCGAGGATGTCGTCTATCAGTCTGAGAAGACTGTCACCGCTGTTTTTGATAATATTAACATATTCGGTCTTGTTCTCAGGGGTAAGATTTGCGGAAGAAAGGAGTTGTGCAAATCCCATAATGGCATTCATAGGGGTTCTTATCTCATGAGACATGTTGGTCAGGAAAGCAGTTTTAAGACGATCTGCTTCTTCTGCTTTCTCTTTGGCTGTTACCAGTTTACGTTCTACCTCTTTTTTTTTGCTGATATCCCGGTATATCGTATACATGATGGTTTTATCAGGAGATATACGAAAAGGAGTTACAGTAAGCGATACTTCCAGCGTCTTACCATTTTTCTTTTTCCGAATGGTCTCCAGTTCCACCGCTTCCCCTTCAAAAGTTCTCCGGGTAATGCTGTATGCTTCCTGCATCATTTCTTCCGGGACAATCAGCTTATCCAGAGACTTCCCGATCAACTCCTGCGGTTTGAACCCGAATAATTTGGTAAATGCGACGTTCACATCCGTGATTATGCCCGGATATTCCTGGATGACAGTTGCTTCAGGAACATTCCGGAACAATTGTTCGAAATAGGTTTTTTCAATTTCAAGTTCTTCTTCTTTCTGTTTGCGATCAATGGCCAGCCCGATCTGGTGAGCAACCAGCTCCAGAATATTTTTATCAGCATCTGTATAAGTGTTCTCATCCGAATAACTCTGCAGACCGATCATGCCAATGATCCTGTCATTAACCCGCAGGGGAGCTCCCATCCACACTTTGGAATCAGTTCCCACCAGCGTGACCTCACCTTTCTTTACAAGATCCTCGAAATCAGGTTGTCTAACAAGTATGGTTTTACCTGTCTTTACCACATACTTCGAGAGGGTCTTCCGGGCGGGAACTCTTTCAAAATGATCCTTTAGATCACTGAAATAAGGCATGGTGAAAGTGTCGTCTTCTGGATGATACAGTGCAAGATAGAAATTGGTAGAATCCATTAGCTTACCCAACTCTTCTCTGATAATCCCCATCAATTTCCGTAGATCTTTTATAGCTACGGTTGCATTGGAAATATTAAGCAATATGCGTAAGACCTGCTCCTTAAACATAACCGACGAATCATCATCATTTAATATACTTTCCGTCATTTTAACATGATGTAACAATCCGTAAAAATTTTGAATAAAAATACAATTAATTTTAGAAATATCTTTTGAAAATAATAAAATAACTATTTTTATCAGCTCAATAATATAAACAAACAAATAAATAAATAAATGATATATGGAAAAAATTGTTTTGGTGTTGGATTGTGGGGCTACAAACATACGAACCATCGCTGTGGATGCGCATGGACGTATCCTGGCAGTATCTTCGATTCCTAATAATACCCAACCGGATCCGTATTATCCTGAATACAGAATCTGGGATGTGAAGGAAATATGGAAAAAATTTTCACAAACTACCGCAGCTGTTCTTCAAAAGATACAACCAAATCAAATCGCTGCTGTTACTGTAACGACATTTGGTGTGGATGGAGCCCCTTTTACTGTCAGAGGAGAAATGCTTTATCCTGTTATTTCATGGCAGTGTCCCAGAACAACACCGGTAATGGAGAATATTGATAAATATATTCCTCTGAAAGAATTATACCGTATATCAGGTCTGCAACCTTATAACTTCAACACAATTACTAAATTGATATGGCTGAAGGAAAATAGACCGGAGGTGGTGGAAAAAATGGATTATTTCCTGTTTATTTCCTCTATTTTCCTTTTTTACCTTACCGGTGTGATGACTACGGATATGACCATGGCCGGAACATCTATGCTGACCGATCTGAAAAACCGTCGTTTTTCTGAAAATATTCTGGAACGTATCGGTTTTTCGTCATCTCTTTTTCCGAATCTTTGCGAACCGGGGACGGTTATAGGAAAGACTGTCAAAAAAGCCAGTCAATCACTGGGTATCCCTGAAGGCATTCCGGTTGTAGCCACCGGCCATGATACCCAGTTTGCCATTTACGGGTCGGGGGCTGAAGAAGAGGTGCCGGTATTAAGTTCCGGCACATGGGAGATATTGATGGTTCGCAGCGGTAATGTCAATCTTGATCCGGAATTACTGCGACAGGGGGTAACCACCGAATTTGATCCCATACCAGGTCATTACGATATCGGTGTCCAGTGGATTGGTTCCGGAGCCCTGGAGTGGATCAAGAACATGTTCTACCATGCCGAAGTGCATGATAAGCATATATATGACCTGATGATCAAAGAAGCGGAACAAGTAGCTTTAGGCAGCAAGGGGATTCGTTTGGATACTTCGTTTTATCCGGGGTCTGCCGATGCCGGCACCGGAATGATCACAGGTTTGAATATGAATAGCAGTCGTGGTGAAATTTACTGTGCAGCCCTTGAATCCCTGGCCTGCCGGACCCGTAAAAGTCTTGGTATCCTTGAAAACGCCGGCAATTTCACAGCTCAACAACTTTTAGTTGTAGGTGGCGGTGCCAAGAACAAACTCTGGAATCAATTACGTTCAGATATTATTGGTATTCCAGTCAGGGTAGTTGACCAAAAGGAAACGACCGTCCTGGGCTCTGCCCTGTTTGCTTTGGCTGGTACCGGTCTTTATGGTTCTCCTGATGAAGCACGTCAGGCTGTGCAATACAAAACGGAGGATTATGTTCCTGCCGGAAACAGGGAAAAGTACGAGTCGCTGTATGAAGAGTATGTGAAATTTTTCGAAAGCCGGAAAAAAACAGATACTTACTGAACAAAAAAACACCGGCGATCAATCAACCGGTGTTTTTTATCGTGAATTGATTGTTAGCGATAGAGGGGGCCGTACGCCTGACAAGCTCTGAAATCAGCTCCTTCCGGATTATCGGTACCGAACATCGACCAGGCTGCAGGCCGGTACACTCTTTCTTCTTCCACATTGTGCATATTCACCGGGATACGCAGCATGGAAGCCAGGGTGATAAGTTTATCTCCGATGTGTCCGTAACTGATGGCTCCGTGGTTGGCGCCCCAGTTGGCCATAACTGAGTAAACATCTCTGAAGGATCCTTTGCCGGTAAGTTTGGGAGCAAACCAGGTAGTCGGCCAGGTCGGGTCGGTACGTATATCCAGCAACCGGTGTACCTCAGGATCCAGATTTACCGTATACCCTTCGGCAATCTGCATGACAGGTCCCAAGCCTTTAACAATATTGATGCGGGTCATGGTAACCGGCATTTCTCCCCGGGTTAGAAACTGTGAAGAGAAACCTCCTCCTCTGAAATATTCATATGATGCGGGAGGCCAGTGTGTGGCAGCCAGGGCGTTTTCAACATCTTCTTCGGTTACTTCCCAGAAAGGCTTCATGACTGAATTCCCCAGGGCGTCTTTCATCCGGCCCGTGGCATCCAGTGTAGTAGAGCCTGAATTGATAAGGTGTATGATCCCATGGGCCGCTTTGCCTGTCAGTTCCTTGCCGGTAACCCTTTTTACCGATTCCGGACTCCAGAAAGTACGTACATCCGAGAATATCTGTGCCGTGTTGGAAAGAAGATGCCCGAACAGCATGGAAATGCCATTCAGACTGTCATTCTCGGTAGCCATGATAAAAGGTTCACGTATGCCATTCCAGTCGAAGGAAGAGTTCAGAATTGCTTCCATAAAATCTCCGTTTGGAAAATGGTCGGTCCATTGCCTTTGTCCCTGGAAACCGGCAGCAATGGCATTGTGTCCCATGGCCTCTTCTTCGTATCCCATCTCTGCCAGTCTGGGATTTCCGACCATCAGGTCACGGGCAATCAACGTCATCTTGACCACAGTCTCCCATTCTTTGTCTTTTTGTTCCTTTGATCGCTGCAGTTCGGGGGAATTCTTATCTTCTCCTTCCTGACATTTGGCTTTTACCCATTTCAGGGCGCGTTCAAATTCTTCATGATCATAAATCCCTTCTTCCATGCGACGGACAAATTCTGACATATCGACCACCTCGGTGCGCATACCCAGATAATCCAGTAAGAATTCCTGGTCCACTACCGAACCGACGATACCCATGGACATACCTCCCAGAGACAGGTATGCCTTGTTTCGCAACTCGGCCACTGCCAGGCCTGCTTTTGCAAAGCGCAATATTTTTTCTTTCACATCTTCAGGTATCGTAGTATCATCGGCATCCTGGACATCTCGTCCGTAGATGCTGAAAGCAGGCAATCCTTTTTGGTTATAACCGGCCTGAGCCGCTGCCAGATAAACAGCACCCGGACGCTCGGTACCGTTAAAACCCCAGATCGCTTTGGGGCGCCACGGGTTCGTATCCATTACTTCGGTACCGTAGCACCAACATGGGGTTACGGTCAGACTGACCCCTACGTTCTCACGGTTGAATTTCTCTTCGCACTGTACGGCTTCAGCCACACCACCGATGGTCGTATCAGCAATGACTACCTCTATGGGCAGACCATTCGGATGTCTCAGGTTCTCTGTTAATAGTTGAGCGGCTCTCCTGGCCATGCCCATCGTTTGGTCTTCCAGAGATTCACGTACTCCTTTTCTCCGGCCATCAATTACCGGGCGGATACCTATTTTCGGCATTCCTCCATGTAGCCGATTTATTCCTTCTATTTTTTTCATAATAATAATTGTATTAAATTTTTAAAAAAGCTGGCAAATAAGGTTATGATTGGGTATATTCAGAAGAAGTTAAAATGTTGGAGGCTTTGTCTTTTTCATAATTCTGCAACGCTTCCCGGATGTGTTTCTCAAACAGATTGGCAAACCTGATCCATTCGTGAATAAGCAGGTTCATTTCTCTTTGATCCGGGTTGTTAAATGTCAGGGTTTTGTAAGATAACTCTTTAAAATGTCCAATAGTTTCCAGTTGTTGTTGTGTAAATAAATAGGGCAGATTTTTAGTAAGGAAAAAGTATCTTTTTCTTTTTCCGGTCAATGTTTTGTAGTCCACCACCTTTTGTGAGATAAGATAGCTTAGCGAATTACTTACTGTGCTTTTACTGGTTTGAAAAAAGTTGACAATTTCCTCGAAGGATTTATCGCTTTTCCCGGAAAAGGACAGAAACGACAGAATCCGGCCCTGCATGGGTGTAAAATTCATTTTTTCAAACATTTTTGCCATTTCTTCAATGTGGCTTCTCAGTTCCTTATCCCCTTTTTCTTTCATATGCAGGTGCGACTTAATTTAGCACTTGACCAAAGATAGTGTTTTTTATTTTAGTTCGCAAAATTTAGAACTAATAAAACAAATTTTCTTTTGCTGTTTTAAACAAATCATATACATTTACACCGCTTAAATAATGCCTGTATGAAACCCAAATCAATTTAATACAAAAAGTCATGAAAAACGATGATGTGCATAAAGGGTTCCGCCGTCGTGATTTTGTCATGACGACAGCTGTCGGAGGGGCAGCCTTTTCTTTTATTCCTTCTTTGTCATACGGACGTAGATCTTCGAGAAAAGATAAATCAAAAAAGGTAGCTATTGGCTTCATCGGTGTAGGTGGCCGGGGTCGTTCACATTTGCGTAATATCCTGAAGCGGGATGATGTGGTTATTCCTGCCATTTGTGATATTGACCCAAAAGCTGTTGAACTGGCACAAAATATGATTGTCAAAGCCGGGAGGCCAAAAGCTGTGGTATATTCGGAAGGAGATTATGCTTTTTTGAAATTGCTGGAAAGATCTGATATGGAAGGAGTGATCATTGCCACACCATGGAACTGGCACACACCCATGTCGGTTGCAGCCATGAAAGCCGGCAAGTATGCCGGGGTGGAGGTTTCAGCGGCTACAACATTGTCCGAATGCTGGGATCTGGTAAATACCTACGAAGAGACAGGTGTGCCTACAATGATCCTTGAGAATGTATGTTACCGGCGTGATGTGATGGCCGTACTAAACATGGTCCGTCAGCATATTTTCGGAGAATTAATCCATATGCGCTGCGGTTACAGGCATGACCTCCGGGACGTAAAATTTAACCCGGGCGTCACATTTGGTGAAAAAGCCCGCGGAGAAGCCCGTTGGCGCACCCAGCATTCCCTGAAACGCAATGCAGATCTTTATCCTACCCATGGAGTTGGTCCTGTGGCCACCTGGCTGAACATTAACCGGGGTAACCGTTTCCTGTACCTGACTTCCCATGCCACCAAGAGCAGAGGCCTGCATCGTTACATTGTCAACAATCCTGCCGGCGGTCCGGATCATCCCAATGCCAAACTGAAATGGAGACTCGGAGATGTGGTTACCTCTCTGATCACTACCTACGGCGGAGAAACCATCCTGGTTACCCACGACACCAACTCTCCCAAACCATACTCACTGGACTTCAGTATACAAGGGACCAACGGATTGGCCGACTTTGATTACAACAGACAAAGGATCTATATAGAAAACAAGAGCCCTAAACATGATCAATGGGAAGCCATGAATGACTGGCTTACAAAATATGACCACCCCTTGTGGAAAAAATATGGGGATTATGCGACCGGATCCGGACATGGGGGCATGGATTTCTTTGTAGATCATGCTTTTGTTGAGACCGTGAAACGGAAGGTGGAGCCGCCGTTGGATGTGTATGATGCGGCTGCATGGAGCAGTATAACGCCCCTGTCCGAACGCTCGCTGGCCGAAGGCAGCACCCCGCAATATTTTCCCGACTTTACACGCGGGCGCTGGATTAACCGGAAACCGGTATTTGCACTGAATGATGATTATTAATTGATATATTATTGTTTACACTTTTTCAATTTTAAAAACTAAAAACTATTTATGATGGCTGCTAGTCAAAATGGCAATAGGAAAGACTATACTATTGCGATAACTATTATCGGAATTTTATTTTTCATCTTTGGTTTCGTAACCTGGCTTAATGCCACACTTATACCTTATCTAAGGACCGCATGTGAACTAACTTCCTTTGAATCGTATCTGGTTACCTTTGCTTTTTACATATCTTATTTCGTAATGGCATTACCCTCTTCAAAAGTGCTGCAGTGGACCGGTTTTAAGAAAGGGATGTCTGTCGGTCTGATAATTATGGCTGCAGGGGCTTTGATTTTTATTCCTGCCGCCATAACCAGAACTTATATTTGGTTTTTACTTGGGTTGTTTGTTCAGGGCACGGGCCTGGCTATATTGCAAACAGCCTCCAATCCATACGTAACTATACTGGGGCCTATCGAAAGTGCTGCCAAAAGGATTAGTATCATGGGCGTGGCCAATAAATTTGCAGGAATATTGAGCCCTGTAATTTTTGGTTCCATATTGCTTAAAAACATCGGCAAATTCAATGATCGGCTGGATTCCCTCCCTGTAGCTGATAAAGTGGTAGCACTTGATCAACTTGCACATAAAGTTATTATGCCTTATGTTGTAATGACTATCGTTCTTGTTTTGCTGGCTTTACTGATTATCTTCTCACCATTACCCGAAGTTGAAGCTGAAGAGGATGAAATAAAAGAAAACGAAGTCAAAAAAAACAGTCTTTTCCAGTTTCCCTATTTCTGGCTCGGTGTTATCGCGTTGTTCTTTTATGTAGGGGCTGAAGTGATTGCTGTTGATACCCTTATAAATTATGGTCTTTCCCTCGGGTTTGATATAAAAGTGGCAAAATACTTTTCTTCATTGACCCTGATAGCTATGATTATTGGATATATTGTCGGGATTATTACCATTCCTAAATATATTTCCCAACAGAAAGCATTGAAATATTTTGCAGTGCTGGGACTTATTTTTACAATCGTCGCTGTTTTTACCCACGGTTATACATCCGTATTTTTTGTTGCTTTACTTGGGTTTGCCAATTCCATCATGTGGCCATCCATCTGGCCGTTGGCTATTCATGGACTGGGTAAGTTTATAAAAATAGGTTCGGCAATTATGATCATGGCTATTGCCGGAGGTGCCTTGATTCCGTTGCTTTATGGCTATTTGGCAGGTCTACCCGCCAAATACAGCAGCACCCATGCTTATGCTATTTTAATTGTTCCCTACCTTGTTATTTTCTTCTTTGCAACATATGGTTATAAGGTTGGAAGAAAAAAGGAAAGCCTGAGTATGACCGGAAGTGATAATTGATTTTGTGGTAACCAACTTGTATGTTTATTGCATAATTATTCAATAAATGGATAATCAATTAAAAAGGGTATTCAGCCATTTCAGAGCTGAAGGGACCTTTGAGAAAGCATTTCTGTTTGGTTCTGGTCATATTCACGATACCTACAAGGTGGTCACCGCCGAAACAGATCACCACGATTACATACTGCAAAGAATCAATACAAATATCTTTAAAGATGTAGCTCAGTTGCAGAATAATATTTATCAGGTTACAACACATATCCGTAAAAAACTCAGTGGCATTCCGGGAGCTGATCCTGACAGGGAAACTCTGACAATTATTCCAGCTAACAACGGAGATCTGTATTATAAAGATACCCGGGGAAACTATTGGCGGACATATCTTTTTATTGACAGGCACAAAAGCTATGACCAGGTTAGGACTCCGGAACAGGCTTACCAGGGGGGAAAGGCTATCGGACGTTTTGAGACCCTGATCTCCGGTCTGGATCCAAACGGTATTTATGAAATACTTCCTGGTTTTCATAATATGGAAATAAGGCTGGATACGTTTTTTAATACCGTTGAAAAAGATCCTGTTGACAGAGTAAGAGAGGTGTTATCGGAGATTGATTTTGTTCGTTCCCGGGCTGAAGAGATGAAAACTATTCAAAAGTTGGGAAAAGAAGGGAAAATTCCTTTGCGAATCATACACAACGATACAAAATTCAACAATGTGTTGTTTGATGAACATGATAAGAGCCTTTGCATAATCGACCTGGATACCATAATGCCTGGTTATATTCATTACGATTTCGGTGATGCGATCCGTACTTCAGCCAACTCGGCCCTTGAGGATGAAAAAGACCTGGAGAAAGTTTTTGTTCGACTCGACCTCTATGAAGCTTTTGCCCGTGGTTTCATGGAAGAAGTACGAGATGAGCTGAACAATACCGAGATCGATTATCTGCCTTTCTCAGCCCGTATGCTTACCTTCATTATTGGACTGCGATTTCTCACCGATTATATTGACGGGGATCATTACTTCAAAATTCATCACCCGAAGCATAATCTGGAAAGGGCCAGAGCTCAATTCAAGCTTGTGAAAAGCATGGAGGACCATCGGGAAGAAATGGAAAAAATAGTAAAAAAATTAAAGTAGATACTCAGATAATGAACTACGTAGTCGCCTACGTAGTTCATTATTTATTATAGTACCTGCGGTACCATGTCACAAAACGTTGTATTCCCTCTTCCACCGGGGTTTCCGGTTGATAACCGGTAAGATGTTTCAAAGCGGAGGTATCTGCCCAGGTGGCAGGAACATCACCGGGTTGAATAGGCATTTTATTTAGGATGGCCTCTTTTCCAAGGGTTTGTTCGAGCGCTTTGATAAAGTCCATAAGTTTTACTGGTTTGCTGTTTCCAATATTAAGAATCCTGTATGGAGCAGAGGAAGTGGAGGGGTCGGTATTCTGTGCATTCCAGTGTTCCGAAGGCTCCGGAGGCAGAGTCGAGACGGCAATCACGCCATTCACAATATCATCCACATAGGTAAAATCCCTTTCCATGTTCCCATAGTTATATACATCAATAGGTTTTTCCGCCAGGATATTTTTGGTGAAGAGGAATAGTGCCATGTCGGGACGGCCCCACGGTCCGTAAACGGTAAAAAAACGTAAACCTGTCGTCGGGATATCGAACAGATAACTATAGGTATGAGCCATCATTTCATTTGATTTCTTAGTGGCAGCATATAAGCTGACGGGATGATCAACGGGTTGGTGTTCGGAAAAAGGCATGGATTTGTTCAGACCGTAAACGCTGGAACTGCTGGCATACACCAGATGATCCACAGGATAATGCCTGCATGCTTCCAAAATAGATAAAAAACCATGGATGTTACTGTCAAGATATATATCAGGGTGAGTAAGGGAATAACGCACCCCTGCCTGGGCAGCAAGATGAATAACCCTACCGGGTTTTTCCTGTTCAAACAATTGCATGACAACATCACGGTTTTCCAGGTTCATCCTGTAAAAACGGTAGTTGGTATATGAAGTGCTTTGTACCGGGTGGTTCCATGGAATATTATCAGGGTTTATACCTGTTTCACGTAAACGGCTATACTTTAAATTGATATCATAATACTCATTGATCTGATCCACGCCGATGACCTCCTCCCCTTTTTCCAGAAGCTGTTTTGCTACATGAAATCCGATGAATCCTGCTGTTCCGGTGACTAATATTTTCATCTGTTTAAAAATTTTTATTTTACTAATAATGAAGAAAATAAAAATTTTCTTCACCCATGTAACCGGTTACTCACAGTAAAACTGTTCGTGAGCTCGCTGTGCCCGGTTCGCTCTCCCATGAATTTTTTTAATCATTTCTATTTGTGAATTTTTGAATGAATCTCCCCGCTGCAAGCAGACAGGGTATCATCATGGGGTTGTTAATAATATTTTCGGCGCTGG
>DRPN01000005.1 GCA_011374625.1 Bacteroidota bacterium | reverse complement strand
TCCCCAGTTGGTCGAATTTTTCCCCAGCAGGGCAATTTTATCCCCTTTTTTGATGCCTGCCTTTTCAAAGAATAGATGAAACTTCAGAATCTGTCCGGCCACTTCCCGGTAGGTCATGGTCTTGCCATTATAATCGGAAAAGGCATTCCCGTCCCAGGTGTTTTGGATGGCATTTTCCAGATACTCGATAAAATTTTCTTTCAACATAATGTATTTGTATTTGTGGGGTTAAATGTAAACATTGCGTCTCAAATTTCACAAACCTGCTTTATAAAGGATAAATGGCCGGGCCGGTATAATTTTCGATCATCACGAACAGAGAGGCCAGATAATAAATGACCAGCAGATGGATTATGCCCAACAGGTAATTATACCGGCTTCTCCATTTTTTCATTTTTCGTCTTACCAGCATACCCACATTGGGAATAAACAGGCATCCCAGCAACATAAAAAACCGCCTGATATCGATCACATCCACCAGTTCCTTTTCCTGAAAAATAAGATAATAAAAAAACACGAGGATCACCAGCAAATAAGTAAGATAACTGAATTTCAGGAACAGGGTGGAACGGGGCCACAACTTGTTGATCCGCAGAGGCCGTATGAAAACCACCGAAATCACAAATATGCTGATGAATCCAATAGCCACCAGCACTTTAAAAAGAAACAACAGGAACTGGCTCATGGTTTCTTTTGATTCCTATCAGAACAAAATGAAAAGATAATACATTCCCCCCGGAAAAAAATGCAGATCAGGAAAACGGCTTTATCATTCAGCCTGCACGGGCACCGTTTCCACTTCGAAATCAATGTCCCAGTTCAGTTCAATATCCCAGTTCGCCCTCACGTTGACTTGCTCCCTGTAATAATGCACCCTTTCGGGTTGTATCTTCTGCAGATAATGGCCGGTATCCCATTTCCCGTTACCGTTCCGGTCGTCGATCGCCCTGAATATGATCTTTCCCGGGTGCAGATATTCAAATTCCAGATAAGTATCTGACGCAATGACTTTCTCCTGCAATACCTCTCCGGAGGTTCCCAGCATCTGCACAATGACCTGACCCTCCACACCCGTTACATTCAGATACAGGTTCCCGTAATAATCGGCTTTACGTGTGGTATACTCCAGTTTGAGGGTATCGTGACTATTCCCGAGGTATCCGGTAAACGCTCCGGGCAGAATGTCCAGTTTGTATTTCGTTTCGGGTTCCCAGGCGGCGGTAACCAGAAATCTCCTCGGCCGCAGGGAGTCGCGGGTCAATGAATACGGCACATTGTGCTGTATACTGTCGATATCCATTTTCAGGCTGATACGGGAGGTATCGGTAGCGGTTACCGGAAAATTTCCTTCCAGAACCACCGGCCTGTTCAGATCAAGCTGGGATTTGTTTCTTGTCACGGGTGTCAGTGCGAATGCAGGCAGACCGGTTCCTTCTTCCGGCAGGTCATCCCTCCTCGCGCGTCGGGACGATGTGTATCTGAAGCTGAGGGTATCTGTCACCCACAGGTTTGTCCCGGAGGAATCCTTGGACAAGTAGCTCAGTGACAGGTCGATATTTTCTTTGTTCATCAGCAGGCTGTCGCGTATCCAAAGTACCAGGGTGTCTTTCCGGGGATTCACTTCGGTCACGAAATCGCCGGAAGATCCGTGTTCGGATATTCCACCCCACCGCGGCAGAGAGTCGAGCGGAGTCCCAAAAACGATCATCAGTCGGTTTCTGGTGCTTCTGGAAGAAGAAGAAATGTACTGCCCCGTTTCCCTTTCTTCCGTGAACATTTTCAGCCTGAAGGACGGAACCCGGATGCCGGCCCCGGCAACCGTTCCCGTATCAGAAGCCAGGGTATCAGGCCGTATATCTCCTTCTACCGGGAGAATGATCAGGCTATCAAGAAAACCAATGGCTTCGTTTGCCTGATCGAACAGATAGTTCATGTTCATATCTTTCAGAGCAAACAGGCGGAACGTATCGGTCCGGATATGACTAATGGTGAATTCCCCGTCTTTACTTGTTTTCCCCACATAATAAGGTGCCTGCAGATACGGAGCCGAATCATGGAGGTTTTCATACAGCATGGCATAGGCTCCTTCCTCGGGCTGAAGGGTCAGGGCATTGACCATGGTGCCCCTTATCTGCAGGGAATCGAGTTCCCTGCCGGTAGAAAACACATATTCGAAGCCTTCCAGCGGATTGCCTTCGTTGTTATCTACAATGGCATCGTTGAAATTAAGCGTATAGGTGGAATTCGGCAACAGCTCGTCGTTTATCCTGATCCGGATCCCTTTTCCGCGTATCTGCACGTCGGGTTTTTGTTTCATGGGGGGAGAAACAATGAGCTTCTGGTTCACATCCCTCAGCTGGATAAACTCGTCGAAACCGATATCGATCACCTGGCTGCCGAACTCCGTAGAATAGTTGGGTGGCAAACAGGATGTAACCACGGGCGGAATGGTATCTTTGTCCCCTCCGGTAGGAGCCACCACTTTGGCACACCGGCTGAAAAATATAACAAAAGGGAGCAGACAGAGCAACAACATTAGCTGCCGTACAACCGGTTTAACAGAACATTCCCGCATGGCTACAAACTTACAAAGTTTGGAGCGATTAACGACAATGTAACATTATTTTAGTAGTTTTGGCCAACAAAGCCCCGTTCACCATGATAAACTTCGTGATCTGGAATGTTGACCCTGAAATATTCAGCATCGGCCATTTCGCCGTCAGATATTACGGTGTACTGTTTGCCTCCGCCTTCTTCTTCGGCTATATTATTATGGCCCGGTTTTTCAGAATGGAAGGTGTTCCGAACGAACTGCTTGACAAACTGACCATTTACATGGCTGTGGGAACCATTGCGGGGGCAAGGCTCGGACACTGTTTCTTTTATGAGCCCGAATATTTTCTCAAGCATCCGGTTGAAATCCTGATGATCTGGAAAGGAGGGCTGGCCAGCCATGGTGCGGCTATCGGCATTCTGCTTGTCCTTTACCTTTTTGCCCGGAAAACGGGCAAATCCTACTGGTGGGTACTCGACCGGGTGGTTATTGTGGTGGCTCTGGCAGGATTGTTCATTCGCACGGGAAACCTGATGAATTCTGAAATATACGGGCATCCCACCCGTTCCGGGGCCGGTTTTGTATATGCACGTTATGTAAGCGACCGCGTAAAGGCCCTGCCTCAGATCGACCGGGTGCAATACAAAAAAGCCGCAGACACTGTACCGGTAAAGGATTCTCTGGCCGTTCCCCTGGAAATGAGTATCCGGTTCAAACGTACTGCCAGAAATCCGGAAGAGCTGCAGGCCGTTATGCAGATGCAGGTGGTGGATATACTCAAAAGGGCTTATCATCAAAAGGAAAGAAATGTTTACCTGCCTCCGGAAAGCCAGCCCGTGTTTCAGATATTCCAGGATGAAGACCGTTATTTCACAGCAACCATGCAGGTAGAAGCATTGCCCAGGCATCCGACCCACATTTACGAAGCCCTGGCGTATCTGTTGATCTTTTTTATCCTGCTGGGAATATACCTTCGCCGGAAGGGGAATCCCCGGCCCGCTCTGATATTTGGTGTGTTCCTGATCATACTTTTCGGAGCCCGGTTCATCATTGAATTTATCAAAGAAAACCAGGTGCCTTTTGAAGATCAACTGACCCTGAATATGGGCCAGTTGCTCAGTCTTCCCTTTATAGTCGCCGGCATAAGCATTCTGATACATATCTATGTCATAAAAGGTCGTTCCGGCTGATCGTTCCCTTCCTGCTCCGTAATATTTGTTTAATGCATTTATGCATACACGGGGAGTAAGACATGGAAAAAACAAAACCGCAACGACCGACCGAAACTTTCCTTGTGAAAAACATGGTGTGCCGATGTTGCATCTGGTATTTGAACGAAAAACTGACACACCAAGGGTACCATATTACGGGCATCGAACTGGGGAAAGTGACCGTTTCCATGGATTCCTCCCGGTACACCCGGGAAGATATCGAAAAATCCATTGAAAAACTGGGGTTCGAACTGATCAGAAACCGTGAAAAGTGGCTGGTGGAACAGATCAAGCGGGCGGTCATCGAACTGATCCATCAGATGAACAACGTTGATTCCATCACCCGTAAGTCGGATTACATCGTAGAAAAACTGGGCCTGAGCTACCCGTATCTTTCCAGATTGTTTTCCGCTAATGAGCCTGTAACGCTGGAACGGTACATTATCTTGCAGAAGATCGAACGCATCAAGGAACTGGTTAACCAGGGTGAATTTTCCCTGAGTGAAATTGCGTATATGATGGATTACAGCAGCGTACAGTATCTTTCGAGGCAGTTTCATGCCGTGACCGGTGTTACGGTGAGCGAATACAAGCAGGGCAAAGGCGCATCCCGGAAACCAATCGACCAGCTTTACTGAAATATTTCATTATCAGTTTTGTATTAAATTTATGCCGGAATGTTGCACTATTTTATCAAAATATTGCAACATAAAACAGAATTCTGCGCCTAGTTTTGTATCGTCAACAAAAAGCATCTGTTATGAAATACCTTATTATACCTCTGCTGCTGGCCGGAACACTGTTTACGGTAAACGGCCAGGGGAAACAAACAACGAAAGAACAAACCGCTGTTCCCCCCTGCCTGCAGACCCAAACCGCCGTGCAAACGGCCAGCCTGAACCGGGAGGAAGCCCGGAGCCTGGTTCTTCTCAGAGAAGAAGAAAAACTGGCCCGCGATGTATACCGCTTTTTCCACTCCAGGCATTCGTGGAGGCCCTTTGCAAACATTGCCCGGAGTGAACAGGCTCATATGGATGCCATTCTGTATCTTCTGGAAAGGTATGATCTGGAGGATCCGGCTGCCCATAAGGACGAAGGCGAATTCCGGAACAGACAATGGGAAGCCCTGTACCTGGAGCTGACTGCCAGGGGAAAAGACGATCCGCTGGAAGCCCTCCGGGCTGCAGCCCTGATCGAAGAAACCGATATTGCCGACCTTCAGGAAGCACTGGATGGATTTGCTGAAAACCCGGATGTTATACGGGTTTATTCCAACCTGCTCAGGGCCTCGAAAATACACCTGCGAACCTTTGTCAGGATGCTGGAATTACGTAACGAAACATACACGCCGGCCATCCTTTCCACCGATGAATTTCAGCGGATCATGGAAGGATAATCCGGCCTGGCACATCTGTTCAAAATAAACACCCACGCTGTTAAATCCTATGATTATGAGTCTCAGAAAAAACATTGCTGTCAGTGATTCCGGGTTTGTGTTCGATCCCTCATCCGGAGAATCCTACTCACTGAATCCCATTGGAACGGAAATCGTAAAACTGTTGCAGCAGGGCAGGAGTCATGAGGATATCATCAGAGACCTTACCGGGAAATACGATGTGGACGATGCCACACTGGAAAGGTATTATTACGATTTCATCGGCATGCTGAAACAGTTCAACCTGTTGGAAAACGGGGAATAATTTCCACCTTTCAGTCCTTTATTGAAAAGACCTATCTAAAACAACATGTCAAAATTAAAGCTAAAACTGGCTGCCACCGGCCTGAACAACACCGACAATCCCGGACCGGGTGTTCCGGTGATCAGAAGCATCCGGGAATCGGGGTCCTTTTCCATGGAAGTGGTAGGCCTGGCTTACGAGACCCTTGAGCCGGGAATTTATATGCCGGGTGTTACCGACCGGACCTATATGATCCCCTACCCTTCCGACGGGGTGGAAGCCCTGCTGGAAAGACTGGAATACATTCAGTCGAAGGAACAGGTGGATGTGCTAATCCCCAATTTCGATGCGGAGCTGTATACCTTTATGAAATCGTCTGAGCGGCTTGAAAAAATGGGTATCCGCACTTTTCTTCCCACCCTGGCCCAGTTTGAGGAAAGGCACAAATCAAACCTGCCCCGTTTCGGGGAAAAATACAATGTACCGGTACCGAAAAGCCGGGATATTTTATCATACCAGGACATTGAAAAACTCCGGGAGGATTTCGAGTTCCCCCTCATGGTCAAGGGGAAGTTTTACGATGCCTACCTGGCATACAACGAAGAACAGGTAAGAATGCATTATAATAAGATAACCGCCAAATGGGGACTTCCGGTAATCATTCAGGAATTTGTCAGGGGAACCGAGGTGAATGTGGTAGCCCTGGGCGACGGCACGGGACAAACCGTGGGAGCCGTTCCCATGCGCAAGCAGTACATTACCGATAAGGGGAAGGCGTGGGGCGGCATTACCCTGGACGATCCGGCCATGATGGAACTGACCCGTCACATCATTTCAAAAACACAATGGCGGGGAGGTATGGAACTGGAGCTGATCAAGACTACCCGGAATGAACTGTATGTGATCGAGATCAATCCCCGTATCCCCGCCTGGGTATACCTGGCGGTAGGGGCCGGACAAAACCTTCCTGAAGCCCTGGTGAAACTGGCCCTGGGAATGGAAGTGAAACCCTTCAAACATTATGATGTGGGAAAAATGTTCGTGAGGTACTCCTACGACATGATCGTGGATCTGCCCAGATTCGAACAGCTCTCCACCCTGGGCGAAGTGGAGCCCGAAAAATCATCCAAATCAATATAGAATCCTTCACAAGAAATAAGCCGTTATGGAAAAAGTTGCCTTTGAACGTCCGTTTATTAAAAAGCTCAGTGCCGGAATGCCAAGCAAATTCGGCATGAAAACCGAAATCAAACCCGTTACCCATATCGACGACGTAGCCGTGGAAGAACTCATGCAGAAGTATGGTTCTCCCCTGTTCGTCATATCCGAAAAAACCATGCGTGAAACCTACCAGGAAGCTTATCGGGCTTTTTCCACCCGCTATCCGAAAGTACAGTTTGCCTGGTCGTACAAAACCAATTACCTCGACGCCGTATGCCGGGTATTCCACCAGGAAGGCTCCTGGGCTGAAGTGGTTTCGGGATTCGAATTCGACAAAGCCCTGGCGAACGGGATTCCCGGGAACAATATCCTGTTCAACGGGCCCGACAAGCCGGAAGAATACCTGAAAAAAGCCATTGAGCAGAAAGCCTATATCCATATTGACCATTTCGACGAGTTATACACACTCAAACAACTGGCCGCTACCATGAATACCAAACCCAGAGTGGCCATCCGGGTGAATATGGATGTTGGAATCTACCCGAAATGGGACCGTTTCGGGTTTAATTATGAAAACGGAGAAGCCTGGGATGCCCTCAACCGTATTATGATCAGCGAGTCGTTTGAGCTGGTGGGGCTGCATGCGCACATCGGGACCTACATGATGACCACGGAAGCTTACGGCATTGCCGCGGCCAAACTGGCCGACCTGGCAACCGGCCTGGAAAGAAAATACGGTCATGTGATCAAATATATCGATGTTGGAGGCGGGTTCGCCTCGAAAAACACCCTGAAAGGAGCTTATCTGCCTGGAACAGACACGGCTCCTTCATTCGACGAATATGCTGAGGCCATTACCTCCGCCCTGATCAATTCAGGCATCAAACCCGAAAACCTTCCCATGCTTATTCTGGAAACGGGAAGGGCCCTGATTGACGATGCCGGCTACCTGCTGGGAACGGTCATTGCCAACAAGCGTCTGTCCAGCGGATACCGCTCCACCATTGTGGATGTGGGTGTCAACCTGCTGTTCACCTCTTTCTGGTATGAACACCAGATATCTCCTGCCATGCCGTCTACCCAGCATACGGAAGAAACCGCCGTGTTCGGCCCCCTGTGCATGAACATCGATGTGATCAGGGAAAGCATGGTTTTCCCCTTGCTGAAAAAAGGCGACCGGTTCGTGATCAGCCGTATCGGGGCATACAATATGACACAGTGGATGCAGTTCATCACCCTGCGGCCCAACGTGGTGATGATCGATCCCGATAAAAAAGTACATCTGATCAGAGAAAAGGAAAGCCTGGAAACCATTCGCCAGCAGGAAAGAATTCCCGGCCATCTGCAGGTAAAAAAGCAATAGTATGAAAAAACTGAAAGCAGAAGCCTTACTGTTCCTGAGGTGTACGGCAAACAGCTATTCCCAGATTTTCTTTTCCGATAATCTGGTGTTTGCCGTTCTGCTGATCACCATTACTTTTTTCGACGCTTTTGCGGGACTCTGCGGGCTGTTATCGGTATTAATCACCAACCTGCTGGCCCGTGCACTGCATTTTCACCCGGAAACCATCAGAAAAGGATTGCTTGGCTTCAACAGCCTTCTGGTAGGACTGGGCCTGGGTATTTATTTCGGCCCGGGGTGGTTGTTTTTTCTGATCCTGTTGCTGGCTTCCGTATTCACCCTGTTTATTTCCATGAGTCTCCAGGGAGTGATCGGGAAATACGGTCTCCCGGCCCTGAGTATGCCTTTTATTCTGTCGCTCTGGCTGGTTTTTCTGGCCACCAAGGATTTCACGGCGCTGGGGATCAGCGACCGGGGTATTTATACCCTGAACGACCTCTACCTGATCGGTGGAAACCGTCTGGTGGCCCTGTACGACTGGTGGAATTCCTTGGCCATTCCCGAATCATTGCGCACTTACTTTATCAGCCTGGGCGCCATATTTTTCCAGTACAGCGTACTTTCAGGGATCGTGATCGCCCTGGGATTGCTTTATTTTTCCAGAATCGCCTTTTCCCTTTCCCTTCTTGGATTTTATGCCGCATACCTTTTCTACAACATCATCGGTGCCGACCTGAACAGCTTCAACTACAGTTATATCGGCTTCAATTTCATTCTGACTTCCATTGCCATCGGTGGATTTTTTCTGATTCCCTCCCGTGCCAGTTACCTGTGGACCCTGTTTCTGATTCCCCTGGTAGCCATTATCACCATCAGCCTGAACAAGATCTTTCTGGTATTCGGCCTATCGATCTATGCGCTGCCTTTCAATCTCGTCGTTCTTTTGTTCCTTTATGTCCTGAAATTCAGAACCCATGTATCCAAAGGTCTCCGTGAGGTATGGGTCCAATACAACCAGCCCGAAAAGAACCTGTATACCTTCAAAAATGAATCGGACCGGTTCCGGTATCTTCAGTATTTTCCTGTCAAGCTGCCCTTCTGGGGGGAATGGACCGTTTCACAGGGACATGACGGGGAATACACCCACAAAGACGAATGGAAGCACGCATGGGATTTTGTTATTCTGGGGAACAACGGGAAAACCTATAAGAACGAAGGCGAAAACCTGGAAGATTACCACTGTTTCAACAAATCGGTAACCGCCCCGGGCGAAGGGGTGGTGGAAGAGGTGGTGGACGATGTGAATGATAACCCGGTAGGAGAAGTCAATCTGAAACAAAACTGGGGCAATACGATCGTGATCAGGCATAAAGACGGGCTTTATTCCAAGCTGAGCCACCTGAAAAAAGAATCGGTCACCGTGAAACCCGGCGACAGGGTAAAAGAAGGACAGGTAATTGCCCGGGTGGGAAATTCAGGCCGTTCGCCCTATCCGCATTTGCATTTCCAGCTGCAAACTACTCCCTATATCGGATCGGCCACCCTGGATTATCCCATCAGCTATTTCATCAGGAATACCGGAGACGGATACTGTTTCTGCATGCATCAGAAACCCGCCAGGAACTGGCAGGTTTCAAACATTCAACTGAACCCTCTGCTCCAGAAGTCTTTCCGCCTGATACCCGGCCAGCATATCCGTTGTGAATATACACACAACCATTCACCGCATACAGAAGAATGGGAAATCAATACCGATGCCTATAACAAAAGTTATATCCATTGCCGGGAAACCGGGGCCAGGGCCTATTTTTACAACGATGGAAGTTTGTTTTATTTTACCCATTATCAGGGAAAAAGAAGCAGTCTTTTGTATTATATCTATCTTTCATTCTACAAAATTCCTCTGGGATTTTACCGGAACCTGAAAATCGATGACAGCTATCCGGTGCATTTTCTTTTCAGCCGGGCCCAGTTGTTCCTTCAGGATTTCCTGGCCCCGTTTTTTATGTTCCTGGGAACCCGATACACGCTGGAATATATTGAACAGGACGATGACATGTCACCCGGGAGCATTTCACTGAAGGCACTGATCACCACCCATTTTCTGCACCGCATACTGAAACAGATCCCCGTGGAGATCAAACTGGAAACAGGCGGTGTTTACCGGATCAAGATTGAAGGGAAGAAAGAAAAAATCAACGCAACATGTACCGTTATCTGATCATACCGCTGATAGTGCTTAGTTTCCGTACCGCCCCGGCACAGGATCATAACGACTTTATCCATTATGATACGTTAACGTACCGGTTATACCTGACCAACAACTGGGGCGAACTGAAGAATGCCGGCAAAGAGGCACTCAGACAAGGACATGATTACTATTATCTCAGAATGAGGCTGGGCATAGCCTTTTACGAAACGGCAAACTACAGGGGAGCTATCCCTCATTTTCAGGCGGCACTGGATTTTAATTCCGGCGATAAAACAGCTCTGGAATATCTGTATTACTGTTACCTGTTTTCCGGCCGCCATGCCGATGTACATGCATTGATCCCCCGGCTACCCATGTCGTTCCGGGTGAAAAACCTTCTTGACAGATCGTCGAACATAACCCGCTTCGGTTTGAATTATCAGTACACATTCAACAACGACAGGGAAGTGTTCCGTAATTTTACCATACCCTCCGATACATCGGATGGTATGCAGTTCCTTACCCGGCATTTTCATTACTTCAGCTCCTCGCTGGGTCATACCCTATCTTCGCGTATACACCTGCAGCATATGTATACCTATATCCATAAGAACGATCTTTTTTATTACAACGGTCCTGACTATGCATATGTGGTTCCGGAAAGAAACACTTCACAGCACCAATACTATCTGCAGGCCAGGATCAGGGCCTTTCACGGAGCTTCGTTCATCACCTCATTTCACTACGTATATACCAAAAGCCCCGCTCTATATAAGAGACAGGGCTTCGGCCATGTTATCCAGCTGGCACCCGAATTTATTTCAAATGATGTGGTTCTGCACCTGGCCTATAACCAGGAAGCCGGTCCGTTCAATCTGGATATATCGGGTACCTACACCTATATCAACCAGCTTCGACACTGGCAACAGAACCTGCAGCTTACCTGTTACCCCCTCGGAAATCTAAATATGTATTCGGTTACCGGAATTTCAAGAATTACCGAACATTCCCGGAACATTACCGTGGATGAAAGATACGTATTCAGGGAAAAGCTGGGATGGAAAGTTACCGGATCACTGTGGATGGAGTTGTTCGGATACACGGGTAACCTGAAAAATTTTACCGACAACCTGGGAGCTTCGGTTTTCAATTCACTGGATTATATCGAATATATGGCGGGAGGAAACCTCATCTTCTTACTGAAAAACAATACACATTTTACGCTGAGCTATACCCTTTCAAGGCTTCACAGCACATACAATGCCTATCCGGCCGCTGAACCGGTGGGCACAAATCATGTTCACTATAACGTACATACCTTAAACGGAGGAATACAATGGAATTTTTAAAGAAAATTATCTGGACGGCCATGATGACCCTGTGGTTATGGCCCCTGCAACAAGTTCAGGGTCAAACCCAAAATATGAACAAAGTGATCGGTCAGTTTCAGCAAAGTTATCTGGAAGAAGCATCGGGGGATTATCAGAAAGCCATCGATGCCCTGAAAGAAGTATATGATGAAAAATCATACGAGATCAACCTGCGGCTTGGCTGGCTTACTTATCAGTGCGGGCTCTTTACCGAATCCTTGGCCTACTACAATAAAGCCGTTTCCCTCATGCCGTACGCAGTGGAACCCCGCTTCGGGCTGGTATACCCTGCTTCAGCCCTGGGAAACTGGAACCTGGTAATAGCCCAGTATGAAAAAATACTCGAGATCTGTCCCAATCAATCAGTAGCCCTTCACCGGCTGGGACTGATCTATTACGGAAGAGAGGACTACCACCGGGCTCTTCCCTATTTTGAAAAGGTCGTGAACCTGTATCCTTTTGATTACGATGCCCTGATCATGCTGGGCTGGACCAAATTGAAACTGAACCGGATCAACGAAGCCCGTGTTCTTTTCCAGAAAGCCCTGATGCATACTCCCGGAGGATCTTCGGCGCTGGAAGGACTGGAACAGATAAAATAACATGCGCAGGTGAGGAAAATATCCCTAACTTTGTGACGTTCTTTACACACACATGCACCAGGCATTTATGGAAACAAAAAACAATCTTCAGGAAAAAGATGCGGAAAAGGTTCAGACACCATCCGCCTCCGCTGAAAAAAAGGCCACCGGATGGATCATAGCCAGCATTATCTTACTCATTGGCATTGGAGTCCTGGCTTATCTGCAGATCACCACCAAAAAGGAGATGGTGGTCATGGAAAGAGTCCTTACGGCGGAAAAGGATTCCCTCACAAATGAGCTGAATGCCATGATCTATGGGTACGACACACTCAAAACCAACAACGACAGTCTCAATGTGCAACTGGAACGTGAACAGGACAAGATCAGGCAATTGCTAGCCATACAGGCTTCCAACGTGGAAAAGATCCAGTTATATAAAAAAGAACTGTCAACCCTGAGGAATGTGATGCGGTCGTACATTATCCAGATCGACTCGCTGAATACACGCAACAAGCTCCTGGCGGAAGAAAACCTTCAGGTCAAAACACAGCTGGAGCAGGTACAGACCGAAAAGGAAGAACTTTCCCAGATAAGGGAAGAGCTTTCGTCGAAAGTACAGATGGCATCGATAATCAAAGCCACCGACATTACAGTAACCCCGATTAACAGCCGGGGAAAGGAAAGAGACAGAATCAACCGGATGGAACAGATCATGGTATGTTTTACCTTGCGGGAAAATCCGATCACCCCTGCCGGTAAACGGTATGTTTACCTGCGTCTGGTCAGACCCGATGAACTGGTACTGACCCTTTCGGTTGACAACCTGTTTGAATACCAGGACAATATCATTGTTTACTCAGCCAGAAGAGAGGTGGAATACATGAATCAGGATGTGGAAATGTGTATCTATTATCCGAACGACGGGCAGTTCATTCCCGGCGAATATACCGCCACCCTTTACGCCGACGGGTATATGATCGGTTCTGCAGAATTCCTGCTGAAATAACCTTCCCAATCCACCAACCTGACTTGCAGTGAAAACAGGTATGATCATTGGCAGGATCGGCGGGGTTGACGGAGTGGCCCTGGAAGCGGAAAAATGGATCCATGTGCTGAGAAGGATGGGCCATGAAGTTTATATCCTGTCAGGCCAGTATCAGGAAAGACCCATGAACCATGATTTCGAAACACTGGTTCCGGAAATGTCGTTTTTCAGCCCGGAAAGTTTCTGGAGCCAGAAAAAGGCTTTTTTTCACCCCGATACGAACCTGGATGAACTGAAAGCCCACATTTTCCTTTATTCCAACATCATTGCCAATAAAATCAAAACCTGGGTAAAGGATAACAAGCTACAGCTCCTGATCTCAGAAAATGCTTCTTCCCTTCCCTCCCATCTCGAAATGGGTTTCGGGATCCGTAAAGCGGCCCAGCAACTGGATATTCCGATTATCACCCATGATCACGATTTTGCCTGGGAACGCGGCGACCGGTACCTTTCTCCACATGAAGATATCAACCGGTTTATTGCCGAAAATTTCCCCCTGCGCCTGCCAAACAGTTATCATGCGGTAATCAATACGAATGCACGGAAAACCCTGCTGGAAAAATATGGCCGTGATGCGGTGGTGGTGCCTAATGTCATGGATTTCGACCAGCCTTTCGGAGAGATCACGGAGAAAAACAAAAACCTGAGAGAAAACCTGGGTTTTGACAAAAACGATATCCTGCTTTTCCAGATTACCCGTATCGTCAGCCGAAAAGCCATTGAGGTCGCCATTCAGCTGGTACACCGGCTGGAAGATCCCTGTTTGAAACTGATTATCACCGGGAGCCAGGCAGACGACGAAGGAAACAAATATTACCAGAAGCTGGTCGACCTGATCCATGATCTGAAACTGGGGTCACAGGTCCGGTTTGCCAGCGATAATTTCCACAACCGGGGTTTACGGGGTCAGAACGGAGAGGTCAACTACTCCCTGTCCGATGCCTATGCTCATGCTCGGGCCTGTACATACTTCAGTACTTATGAGGGCTTCGGCAATGCTTTTGTGGAAGCTGTGCTGGCCAGAACCCCCATCTTTGTAAACAATTACAAGCCGGTTTTCTGGCCTGATATCGGAAGCAAGGGATTTAAAATTGTGATGCTTGAAGATAATCAGCTGACCGATGAAAAGGTTCGCGAAATGGCCGAAATAATCTATAAAGATGATTTAAACAGGGAAATTGGCGAATACAATTATCAACTGGGTAAAAAGTATTTTTCCTATGATGTTCTGGAGGAAAAGTTGCATGAACTGATCCTCCGTACAGGCCTTACCTGAACTGATCCTGTATATCTTCCTTCAGGCACTATTCCCTGAAAAAATCACATATAATCGTGTCGGAAAGAAACATTCCTTCTTCCGTAAGAATCAGCTTTTCGTGGTCGCGGATCATCCATCCGTTCCGTATGTATTTCTCTGCTACATTCAGGCAGTACTCCCGGAGATCGGTGCCGAATTTTCCGGATATTTCCTCAAGGTCCAGGCCGTCGGACGTACGCAATCCGGTCATAACCGTTTCATTGAATTGCATGATGCGGGAAAGTTTTTCCTTTTCTGCAGGAATGACCCCTTCCTCAATGGCCCGGAGGTATCTGGCGTTGTGCGATATATTCCATTGTCTTTCCTTTCCGTTGAAAGAATGTGCCGAAGGACCTATCCCCAGGTACGGAATGCCTTTCCAGTAGGCCGAATTATGTCCGGACCGGTATCCGGGTAAGGCATAATTGGATATTTCATAATGCTGAAAGCCGGCCGCTGCAGCCACCCTGTTCAGCACCCTGAACTGCTCAAATCCCTCCGCCTCATCCTGTTCCCGCAGCCTTCCCTGCTTCTTCCACCGGTAAAACATGGTTCCCTTTTCAATGGTGAGATAATAGGCCGAGATATGCTGTACATTCAGCGAAAGGGCTGTTTCTACATTTCTTTTCCATGTATCCGTAGTCATTCCCGGCAGTCCGTACATCAGATCCACGGAAATATTTTCATAACCGGCATTTTGTGCGTCCTGTACCGAACGGATAGATTGTTCCGCCGTATGTCTCCGGTTCATCAGTGTCAGATCGGCCTCCTGAAAGGACTGTATCCCGATGCTGATCCTGTTAAACCCTGCTTTTAGCAGTGTTTCGCACATGTTTGGATCCAGATCGTCGGGGTTGGCTTCCACAGTAATTTCCTGATTCCCGGAACCCGTAAACAGCTCCTGAACAGTGTGCAGTAAATCTTCGAGCTGACCGGACGCCAGAACAGTAGGAGTTCCTCCCCCGAAATAAATGGTTTCTACCGTCTGACTGAGATATTCACGCCGAAGGATGAGTTCCCGTTTCAGGCAGTCTGCCATTCTTCCTGTCCGGGCCAGGGAAATGGTCTTATGAAAATCACAATAGTGGCACAATTGCCTGCAAAAGGGAATGTGTATATAAACACCGGCCATACATACATCATTATTCAAGGTATCCAATCACCGCATTCGAAACAGCCCTGGGTTCGGGGGGCAAAGAAAATACATTCTCCTGATACCGGCTGTTGTATGGCGAAATATTCAGGGTTTTCCCTTCCACCACCAGTGTGCTGCTTCCTCCGGGATCGAACCCCATGGCATCATGTGCCCCGTAACGGATCATGATATCGGCCATGTCTTCGTGGGTAGCCCCCACCGACTCACGAATCCTCCCGTTCACCGCCAGAAGGAGGAGGTTGCCTTTCTTATCTGTACCCGCCGCAATTTTCGGACCCCGCATATCGGTGTAATCCAGCCTGGCAGCCTGCGTAGCGATCGAAAAGGCCGTTTTCCATCCTTCCACTTCCATATCAATGGTTTTCTTTCCGTTCTTAACCAGCAACGGACCTGCTTCAATCGCATCTTGTATGTTTTCGAACCCCGGAATGTGAATTTGTAACACTTTTCCTTCCCGCATCCATCCTTCAGGAACCTTTCCTTCCGGAAAAGAAAGAGTTATTCCCACCGGGATGATTTTCACCCTGCCACCCACCGGTTTTCTGATCACTTCCATGATCCTGTCGCCGGCCATACGAACAACCGACCTGCCCCTTGCCGGAATATCCCCGCCAGAATACATCAAATCATAAAAACATGGCCGGTCAGCCGGTACCTGTGCAGGATTTCTCTGCTCACCCGTCATGTGGATTTCTTCCTGTTCATCGAACAGGGTAATGCCTTGTGAAAGACTGATACGCTGAATAGTCATGTTGCCCGCCCTGTCTACCAGAAAAGCCGGTTTGGAAAACAGCGGGGCGGACAGTATTTTGCCACCGGTGATGATCATACCGAGTGGAGAACCGATATACGACTCCGGAAGTCCGAGTTTTCCTACCAGCTCGGCATTCAGAATGTAGCCACCATTCCAGGCCACAAGGGCTTTACGTCCGGTTTGTAACTCAAACTCCCTGACAAACCGCGTCACTTTTTGTGGTGATGAATCGGCATTGAGAACAATGAACTTCCATTTCCTTTCGGGATTCCCCGTTTTCAGTCTGGCCAGTACCCCGTTCCACGGCATTCCGTCTTCGTACAAACCGCTAACATATTGATATTCTATCATTTTATTTCGTACCGCAGTGCCCGCAGCCATTTTTTTCAGTACATGAGCCACCGGAGAACCATTATTTTCCGCATCTTTTTTCAGCTCTTCCATTACGTTCGTTGTCCCGTAGCGCTCACACATTTTTCTGAATGTCTCTCCGTGCAGGGCTTCATGAAATTGCCTGGCCGTTTGCACCGGTACCGGATACGACAGGCAAACCCTGAGTCCGGCCGGAATATGTATAATAAAACCGCTGCCCATGGGTATCCCCATGAATCCCTCGGTTAACGGATCTTCCACCTTTCCAATGTGAACCCGGTCAATATCCATGATATCCGACATAATCACCGAGTCTTTTCTGTGGGTAATGATCAGACCGTTCTGGTCCCGTATCTCTTTTAGGATCGCAATAGCCTTTTCTCCCAATTGTGGCAGATGTATACCCACACACCACTGTTCTACCGGTATGATCCGCAACAGCTTGTAATCATACAACAATTTGAGCTCCCCCGACCTGCCGCTTTTTATAAACTTCTCTATTTCATTTACCTCAGGCCAGTTTCTTACCGTATATTTTTGTGCAAACACATATACCGGTGCAATAGCCGAAGCACTTTCTTCCAGTATTTCCCGCGTCAGTTCCTCCTGCAGATCAAGCTTCATTCTGGAACGGATCGACTGCAGAGCAAAAAATTCCAGTTCGTGACTGACATATCTTCCCGCAAATATTACCATAGGAACATTTGCCTTCATTCTTTCAAACAACCATTTTCTGTCATCTATGGCAATACAAGAACTGGCGGTCAACTGACTCAGCGCCAGATTCCAATCGGTGAAAAATTGGCTGGTTTCCAGTACACGGGTAGTTTTATCGGGCTGCACAATTTCAACGAACATCATATTGATTAATCCGCTGATTTCCTGAAGGGTAAAATCATGCCAGGCATAATGCTTTCTAGCTCTGTGCCGATATGCGAACGAGTGATCATGCATTATTTTATAGTCCCCTTCGCAATACCTGAAAATTTCATCTACCGCATTGTAAAATGAGATTATTTTCTCTTCGGGAATTTTAATTTTTTTCTGTTCATCCAACATCATTTCCCTTGCAAATTGCATGGCTGTTCCCCGCAGATACTGTTCTTCCACCCTGAAATAACTCGGATCGATCAACGATTTCAGAAATATCATGAATCCCATTTTACCAAAACCGGGTAAATATTGTCTGTGGGTTTCTTTTATGATCTGCCGTAAGGTATCATTTCTGAAAAGTATTTTTTGTCTGTACCTCTGTATCTGAGTCCCCGTAAAATTTGATGTTTCGCCTCTGTCCTGCAGTTGGTGATGCAATCTTCTGCAAATCCCTTCCATGGACTTTTCCAGAGAAGGCAAACTGTATCTTTTCCTCACGGCCATCTGGTTATGAAGCACCTCGGTCTGAAAAAGATGTGGAAAGAAAACCCTGTTCAGAATTTTTTTTACATGGGTACGTGTTATATTCAGTCCGTCGAATTCAATCACCTGTAAACGGTCTTTTTCCGGTAAATGCAAACCGATCACTTCCTCATACACATTCTGCGGTTCATATTTCCGGCAGAATATGGGAACCCCGCAGGCCGCCGCTTCGATGATGGGCAACCCCCTTCCCTCGGTTTCGCTGGGTAACAGGACCAGTGAGGCAATATTGTATAGTTCCGGAATGCCCACCGGTTTTTCAAACCTTCGTTTGAAATGTTCCTTATCCAGTTCACTGAAAAGGAATGCCAGGTATATCTTTTGCCGGTATAATTCCGGCAACTCATTTACCAGTCGTGCAAACTGCTGAAGGAGTTTCACAAAATAACCAAAATGACCGCTTGCAATTGGCCCCGTCACCAGCAGGGTAAGTTTCAGATTTTCAGTCTCTGAAAATTTGCCAGTAAATTCCTTTGATTGGAATAGTTTTCTTATCAGCCGGAATGATACTTCAATTTTCTTTCTTGAAATAATGCGGGTGGGCTGCAAAAAAATGATATTCTCAGCCAGAAAATTTTTCAGGGGGCGCGTCTGATAGCCGTTGATCAGGATCGGACGGGGATCACTTTCTTCCACCAGCTTGTTAGAGAGTGCATCATCCACCGAATAACTTACAAGAATCTGCCTGTAACGGCTAAGTACCTGCTCAAACTGGTAAAATGTATTGATCTTGATCCTTTTGTTGGTGGTTGTATACTGATCCATATCCACCGCCGTCCCTATTTCCATAACATTGGCCGGATTGTGTCCGTTAATGCGTATCACATGATCAGACTGCCTCCGGTTGATATTCAGCGTGATCCACCTTCTGGATTCCCAGGGATAAAAGACTTCTATCGGAGAAAAAACTTCTCCCAGATGGGCATTGGTAAAAAAGAAGTCTCTCGGGCCTTTTCTCAGATGGTACCTTTTAATATCCTCGGGCCGGGTTCCCCCTTCCCAGTAATAATCATGCGCATTATTGATTACCGGTATATTCAGATATTCGGAAACCAGCACCAGAGCGATGGCCAGCGATACATTGCCCGGATTGGAACACACATTCACCGGAAAAAAAAGGGTTACTTTCTTTTTCTCTGCATAGTCCGCCAGTTGAACCGCAATGGCCTTAACTTCCTTCCACATTTTTCCAATCAGTTCGTTATACAGATCCGATCCCCGTTCCAATTTCCTAAAAAAATAATCACGGTAAAGAGGCCAGCTGTCGAATCCCACGGCTTCTGCCACTGTCTTTTTCCTGATACTGGGATGGATCATCTTATACGACTCGGGACGAAAATGACCGGCAATATAGTGGATGTTGATACCCGGAAAAAGCCTTCTGAAAACGGATGCATATTTTTCAATCTCAATGCTTACTCCGTCTACCGAAAACGAAAACGTAACAAAAGCTATTCCCCCTGATTTCAGATATTCCGCAAATGCTTCATAATTTCCCTTAAAACACGTAGAGGAAGTAATTCTTTCTTCACGGAACCGATCAATAAAGAGACCCAGATCAAACCATGTCTCAACCGGTTCTCTGTTCAGCCATTCCAGAATGTTACCTGCCGTTTTTTTTTTAACCATCAGGATTCAAACAGTTTATTCAGACAACAAGTTACGAAATTTGTCAGAAACATTCCCTGAAATTATACCTGTAATAGATTGTCAGATTCTTAAGTGCCGATCCTTCCCGGGATTATCCACAATTTTTTCCATACGGATCTCACCGGCAGGTTTTCCCAGAGTGAATCCGACATGTGGGCCCTTGCACGATTTCAATATTTTATGCCGGGCCAGTATTTGCAGAATATTCCCCAGAAAAGGTGTTGGAATACCCGTGTCATTTGAAATGGTTTTAATTCCGATCATTTTGCCTTCAACGGCCTTCCATGCCAGTTAAATGACCGCCCAGATCCCGAACATGCATGTATTGGATAATATTTTCAGATTACTGATCAAACGACTTCAAAGGGATTTTTCTTATCCTTCTCTCATGCCTTCCTCCTTCAAATCCGGTATTTAAAAAAGCCCTTATTATGACCACAGCTTCCTCCCTGTTAATAAATCTTCCCGGTAAGGCACAAATATTTGCGTTATTATGTTTACGCGCCAGTACAGCAATCTCTTCATTCCAGCACAAAGCCGAACGGATTCCCTGATGTTTATTGGCAGTTATATTAATGCCATTTCCGCTCCCGCAAATGCTGATACCCATATCAAATTCTCCCTTTTCCACAGCCAAAGCCAGTGGGTGTGCATAATCAGGATAATCTGTGCTTTCCGGGCTATCTGCTCCCAGGTCTTTTACCTCATATCCCGCTTTCAGAAGATAACCTACCAGGTATTTCTTTAATAAAAACCCTGCATGATCATTGGCAATGGCTATTTTCATTCCTCTTTTTCCTTCAAATGTAAATAAAACAGTTTTATGTTAATATCTTTTTATACCATTTTTCCTTCTTTCCGAAAAGCTGTTATTTCTTTGTTCAGTTCTATGTTAATATCCGTGAATAATTTTACCAAATTTCCCTTTTATTTTTCAATTACTTATCACCTTAAAATAATTTATCATATTACCAAGACTTACTTTTCTTTTTCATTCGAATAAAAACAAACATGGATATAAACAGGATCAAAAGAAAATTTGTTCTTCAGTATGTATTACAATTGAAATGAACAATCTGTTAATTCCGTGATAAATTATTGTTTTTCACAGACATTTACGTATTATTTGTGTTTATTTTCTGTTATTAAATTGAAGATATCGAATTTTACAATGATAATCTCAAAATATTTTTAACAGTTTCAAACGACCATTATTATCATCTTTATTTAACTTTAAATCTTTTTAAAAATTATATGGGTGTTGATATAAGAGAAATATTGCAAAAGGGATACATTGATCTTCCTGTGGAACAGGTACCGGATCTGAGGGAAGAAATCGAGAAACTGAAAAGGAAAAAGAATGCGGTAATCCTGGCTCATTATTATGAGGATGCTGCGGTACAGGACATTGCGGACTATGTCGGAGATAGCTTGGATTTGTCCAGAAAAGCAGCAGAAACAGATGCACAGATCATTGTTTTTGCAGGTGTTCATTTTATGGCTGAAACGGCTAAAATACTTAGTCCACAAAAGAAAGTCATTCTTCCACACATGAAAGCCGGATGTTCGCTTGCTGATTCCTGTCCGGTAAGCAAATTCAAAAAATTCATTGAAGAACATGCGGGATATACCGTTATCAGCTATGTTAATACCACAGCTGATATAAAAACTGTTACAGATATTGCCTGTACTTCATCAAATGCATTGAAAATTGTACAATCTCTTCCTGAAAATGAAAAGATTTTGTTCGGTCCCGACAGAAACCTTGGGGAATATATCAGAAATAAAACGGGAAGAGACATATTGATATGGAATGGACATTGTCATGTTCATGAGCGGTTTTCACCAGAAAGAATGAAAAGAATAGTTAAAAAATATCCTGAAGCAAAAATTGTTGCTCATCCGGAATGCAAACAGGAAGTACAGGAAATGGCGGTATTTATCGGTTCGACATCACAAATGCTGAAATTCGTTCAGGAAGATGACGGAAACATATACATTATTGCTACGGAACCCGGAATCATTCACCAGATGAAGAAAAAAAAACCGGAAAAAATCTATATTCCTGCCCCTCCTGCCGATTATTCAAAAGATTCCAGTATTTGTGAATACATGAAGATGATCGATCTGAAAAATATATATCTTTCTCTTACCTATGAATTACCTGAAATAACACTGGAAGCGGAAACAATAGAAAAAGCTGCCAGACCCATTCGAAGAATGCTTGAGATATCCGATAAAAATGGGATTTAGATCAATGAAGGGAATAAAATTAGGGATATGGATTGTTTTCATTAATGCAACATTCTGCCTGATAAACATAGATGCCCAGGAGAATGTAGTCAACGAAAATGGATTCAACCGATTTTTCTATCCAAACGGGCAGGTTGCCAGTGAGGGGATGATGGTTAACGGAAAACCCGATGGATACTGGAAAACATATTATGTAACGGGAGTCTTGAAATCGGAAGGAAACAGGAAAAACTTTCTGCTTGACAGTATCTGGCTATTTTATACGTCTACGGGAGATACGCTGGAGAAAATCAGTTATATGTACGGCAAAAAAAACGGATACTCCTATAAGTACGGGAAACCGGAGGACCGTGCCAGATCAAAAAATGGAAATATTATTGCCAAAGAGCTTTATATTAATGACAAAAAGGAGGGGAAATCCTATTACTACTATCCCACGGGTGAGCTCAAAGAAACGGTGCAATTTGTCAATGGTATGCGTGAAGGGATATCCATGGAATATGACAGGGAGGGAACCGTTATAACCTTGATGGAATACCGGAACGACAGGCTTGTGGAAAGGCAAAGAATCAATCGAAGGGATGAAAAAGGAAACAAACAGGGAACATGGATAGAACTTTATGAAGACGGAAGCGTACGAAGAGAGATTAATTATACCGATAATGTGATGGATGGGATATACCGGGAATTTGACAGGGAGGGTAATCTGGTGATGATATTGCATTATAAAGATGGAAGAATAAAAGACGATGTCGTTACAGAAGGACAGCCATTGGAAATCAGGCAAACGTTTTACGAAAACGGTATGATCAAAACAAGCGGAGCATACCGGAACAACATACCTGTGGGAATTCACCGGGCATACAACGAACGTGGTGAGGTCATTGCTTCGGAAATATATAACGAAAAGGGAGAAATTGTTAGTAAAGGCATTGTTACTGAACAGGGTGAAAGAAATGGTTCGTGGGTGGATTATTATCCCGGCGGAATAAAGAAGGCGGAGGGAGAATACCGGAATAACAGAAGATCTGGAAGATGGGTGTTTTATACGGAAACCGGTAGAACTGAACAGGAAGGGGAATACAGGAACGGACTGGAAAACGGAACCTGGAAATGGTATTATCCCGATGGTTCCCTATGGAGGGAAGAAGAATATTTCAACGGAAAAGAAGACGGAATGGCAACGGAATACGCCGAGGACGGAAGCATTATCGCACAGGGCGACTATGTGGAGGGTGAAAAAGAAGGAGAATGGACATATGTTGTTGGTGATCACCAGGAAAAAGGAAGCTACCTTGTTGGATTACGTGAAGGAGAATGGAATCATTTTTATGAAGATGGTACGCTTAAATTCAGGGGAAACTATGTACAGGGAAATCCTGACGGATGGCATTATTATCATTATCCTGACGGGACCCTGATGGAAGAACAGTATTATGCAAAGGGGATCAAGGAAAGAAACTGGAAGAAATATGATAAAACGGGGCATTTGATATTGACCGTTACATACAGGAACAATCAGGAATACAGGATTAACGGGATCAGAACAAAACTGGCGGAAAGGGAAGTAATTCTGATAAGGTAGTATCACTGGTCATAAAGAAAATGGAGAACGAAGAGAAAAAATATTACGACATTCACGGAGGGACTATTGACGACAAAGACCAGGAGGTGGAGAAAAAATTAAGACCACCGAAATTTGACGAATTCAGGGGTCAAACCGAAACGGTTGAAAACCTGAAAATCTTCGTCCAGGCTGCCCGCATGAGGGAAGAAGCACTGGATCATGTATTGCTTCATGGTCCGCCAGGACTTGGAAAAACTACGCTGGCTTATATTATAGCCCATGAAATGAATGTAAAAATTAGGGTTACCTCAGGTCCGGTTGTAGACAAACCCGGAGACCTGGCCGGGCTATTGACCGGCCTGGAACCGTTCGATGTACTGTTTATTGATGAAATTCACCGTTTGTCGCCCGTAGTGGAAGAATACCTTTATTCCGCTATGGAAGATTTCAGAATCGATATTATGATTGATAAGGGCCCCGGGGCCCGTTCTGTTCAATTGAACCTGCATCCGTTTACTCTGATAGGTGCTACTACCCGGTCTGGATTGCTCACCGGCCCATTGCGTTCACGGTTTGGTATTACTTCACACCTGGAATATTATGATGCTTCCGTTCTGGAGGGAATTGTTAAACGGTCGGCAGGAATTTTGAATATAAGGATCAGCGATGAGGCAGCTGCCGAAATTGCAGGAAGAAGCAGGGGAACTCCCAGGATAGCCAATGCCCTGTTGCGAAGGATCAGGGATTTTGCCATGGTAAAAGGAGATGGTGTTGTCGATCTGGAAATTTCCAGAATTGCGCTTGATGCACTAAAAATAGATAAACACGGTCTGGATCAGATGGATAACAAAATACTTTTAACCATTCTGGAAAAATTTAGTGGCGGACCGGTTGGAATAGGAAATATTGCCACTTCTGTGGGAGAAGACGCCGGCACCCTGGAAGAAGTGTATGAACCGTTTTTAATAAAAGAAGGGTACATCAAACGAACGTCCAGGGGAAGGGTGGTTACTGAAAGGGCATACAGGCATCTGGGAAAAAAGTTCCCGGGACACTTAAAAAGCTTGTTTTGATTGATTGAGTTGAAACAAAAATAGTTAAATTTAGCGTCTGAAAACAAACCAAGATTAACAGGAAAATGAAAGAATTTTTAAAACGTTTTGGAATTATATTCATTTTAGCCGGTATCATTGTGCTGGCATACGCAGAATTTAATAAAATGGAAAGCAATGTGATGTTAATGATCAGCGGTGGACTGGTATTGCTGGGATTCCTGTTTTATGTTATTTTTAATAATATTCTCGACTGATCCGGATTGCATGGCAAACGAACTGTGAATAGCCGGTATCAGCGAAACACATTTCCAATTTTCGTAAGTCCTTGCACATTAAGAATCTTGATTTTTCTTCCGTTCAGGTCGATCAAACGGTCTGTTTTAAATTCTGAAAGAAGCCGTATAACAGATTCGGTGGCTGTTCCGACAATATTTGCCAGTTCTTCGCGGGTAAGGGAAATCTGAAGGACATTATCCTGGTCAAGACCGAAATTATCCTTCAGGTGAATCAGTATCTCCGCCAGTCTTTCACGAACTGTTTTCTGGGCAATATCGGTGATATAGGCATTGGCTTCTCCTAGCTCTTTGCAGGCGAGTTTCATCAGCTCCATGGAAAAATTGGGATTCGATTTCACCAGCGAAATGAGCGTGTCAGCCGGTATATAACACAGGATGGTGTCCTCAATAACTTTTGCTGAGGTACAGGCCAGTTCGTTGCTGAGAATGGACCGGTAACCGATGATATCGCCGGGTTTTGCAAACAGGATAATCTGTTCCTTACCGTCGATACCCGTCTTGTAAATTTTAATAATGCCCCTGTTGATGCAATAACAACCGCTGATGTGGCTTCCTTCATAATAAATGATTTCTCCTCTTTTATGGAAATAGCAGGTTTTATGGTAATTCAGATGATCAAATTCATCCTGGGATAGGTGCTTGAAAAGTGAATTGTTTTTTAGGGAACAAGGTTCGCACTGAGGAATATGCTGAAGGTTTTTCATATATAACGGCGTAAATAACAGGCATATATAAAAAAGAATCCGGTTTGCAGAACAGATGGAAACCAAGTATATTAGTGCCTGAAAATTTAAATGTAAAGATATGAAAGAATTGGTAAATGTGAGCTGGTTAGATAACCTGGGGTTCGAAGTGCAAATGAATGGTCACCAGTTCTATATTGATGCTGATCCGGAAGTGGGTGGAAACAAAAGGGGGCCGAAGCCGAAACCACTGATGATGGCTGCCCTTGGCGGATGCACAGGAATGGATGTGGTTTCTATTCTGAAAAAGATGCGAGTGGACATTGATAGCCTGAATATCAGAGTAGAAGGATATCTGACAGAAGAACATCCGAAACATTATTACAAAATGGAAGTAATTTTTGAATTTACAGGAGAAAATCTACACGAAGATAAAATAAAAAAAGCTGTCAGCCTGTCGGAAGAAAGGTATTGTGGCGTTAGCGTGACATACAGAAAAGCCATGGAATTGTCAACCCGGATTGTGATCAACGGGCATGAATTAAAATAATTGAGAAGGCTCGCAGGTTGTTAAATGGCCGATTTGAACTGGTTAAGGAAACGGATATCGTTCTCGAAAAACAGCCTGAGGTCATGGATCTGATAAATATTGAGGGCTGTTCGTTCAATACCCATTCCAAAAGCATAACCTGAATATTTTTTCGGGTCAATATGGCAGCTGGCCAGCACATTGGGGTCGACCATACCGCATCCGAGAATTTCAACCCATCCGCTGTATTTGCATACCGGGCAACCCTTTCCTCCGCAAACCATACAGGAAATGTCAAGTTCGGCAGAGGGTTCGGTAAACGGGAAAAAGGAGGGTCTCAACCTGATCTTCGTGTCTTTTCCGAACAGTTCTTTTGAAAAATACAGCAGCGTCTGGCGAAGATCGGCCCACGATACATCCCGGTCTATGTACAAACCTTCTATCTGGTGAAAAATACAGTGTGCCCGGGCCGATATGGCTTCATTTCTGAAAACCCTGCCGGGAGCTATGACGCGGATGGGGGGTTCGTTTTGCTCCATCACCCTGACCTGTACACCGGAAGTATGTGTTCTGAGAAGTATATCGGGATCTTTTTCAATAAAAAAAGTATCCTGCATATCCCTGGCCGGATGTTCAAGAGGAAAGTTAAGGGCGGTAAAATTGTGCCAGTCGTCCTCAATATCGGGGCCTTCGGCTATGGTGAAGCCCATGCGCTGAAGGATACCGATCATTTCATTTCTTACGATGGATACAGGATGCCTGGAACCCAGTTGAAAAGGTTCTGCGGGAAGGCTCAGATCTATATCAGAAGATTTGCTCTGGATCGTTTCAAGTTTTTCCTTCTGTTCACGCACTCTGTTCGATACAAGCTCTTTCAATTCGTTGATCAATTTGCCCGTTTCTTTTTTTTCCGAAGGATCAAGATTCCGGAAACGGGCAAACAGATCGGGAATAATGCCCTTTTTTCCCAGATATTTGATACGGTATGACTCCAGCTCATCGGGCCCGGTAGCTTCAAAACGGGCTGCTTCCTGCAGATATTTCCGGATCAATTCTTTCATACCAATTCATTTATTTGGATACTTTCATGGTTAAAATGCGAATATCGGTAAGCGGACGATCGTTTGGCGATGTGGGAGTAGAGGCAATCTTATCTACCACATCGAGCCCTTTAACCACTTCACCGAATACCGTATAACTGCCGTCGAGGTGGGGTGTTCCGCCGATTGTACGATACACTTCCCTGTGTTCTTCGGGGATACGGTAAGGTTCCCTTTCAAGCCATTGATCCTGGGCCTCGATCATGGCTAGTTCCTGTAGTTGCTCTTCGTTCAGAGGAATTTCGCGTTCAGCATTCAGTTGCTTCTGGTGATGAAGTATCTTATAAAAAAGAGATTGCCTGAGCATTTCATTGATTCTTATTTCCATTTCATGAAGCTCCGGATCGGTCCATAACCTGCCGTGAACAATATAGAACTGTGATCCGGAAGAAGCCTGATCCGGATTTTCCCGGTCACCGAGCCTGGCTGCAGCCAGGGCACCCCTTTTGTGGAAAAGATGAGGACGTAACTCTGCGGGTACAGTATAACCAGGACCTCCGTTTCCCAGTATATCATGGGGATCGGCATGACGGGAATCCGGATCGCCTCCCTGGATCATGAATTCATAGATTACCCGGTGAAAAAGAGTGCCATTGTAAAAACCTTCCCTGGCCAGTCGAACAAAATTATCCCGGTGAAGCGGGGTATCATCATAGAGCCTGACGTGGATTTCTCCTACATTGGTGGTGATCCTGACAAGAGTTCCGTTTGACTCCCGTTCTGTGCAGGAGGAAAAAAATGGAATACAGGCTACAAAGAGAAGCATAATATAACAACGAAAGTGTCGCATGGAAAAATTTACGTGAGAGATAAGAATTCAACCATCACGATACAAAAATAGGGAAAATCAACGGAAACCAGCCGTTAAATATCGTTGAAAAGCCTAATTTTGGAGAAAATCAAAAAATACCGGGGATTTTCATGGTTCGGAAAATCATCTTTATCATTGTGTTGTTAACTGGGTGGAGCAATTTATGCGGACAGGAAATTGGTCTGGTACTGAGCGGAGGAGGAGCGAAGGGACTGGCGCATATAGGGGTGATAAAGGCACTGGAAGAAAATGAAATACCCATTGATTACATTACAGGAACCTCCATGGGTGCTATTATCGGAGCCCTGTATGCCTCGGGTTACAGTGTGGAAGAAATGACCGAACTGGTCCTATCGGAGGAATTTCTGAGATGGGCTTCAGGTGAAATCGAAAGAAAATATTATTATTATTTCAAACAGGATGATCCGGAAGCTTCGATGTTTACTCTGGATATTTCACTAAAGGATTCTGTTCCAAAAGCGGCTCTTCCCAGTAACCTTATTCCTACTGAGCCTATGGATTTTGCCTTTATGGAAATTTTGGCCGGTCCCTCTGCTGCTGCCGGGAATGTATTTAATAGGCTGATGGTGCCTTACCGATGTATTGCCTCGGATATTCACCGCAACAAACCTGTAGTTCTGAAAGAAGGCAACCTGGCAAAAGCCGTGAGGGCCTCGATGACGTATCCGTTTTATTTCAACCCCATTCGTATTGAAGGAACTCTTTTGTTTGACGGAGGAATGCATGACAATTTTCCTGTGGATGTTATGGAAGAAGAATTTAAACCGGATTATATCATCGGAAGTAAGACTGCATCAAATTCACCTGAACCCACCGAGGAAGACATGTTGCTGCAACTGGAAAATATGTTACTTGGAAAAACGGAATATGCCATAGATGATTCACTGGGGGTACTGATAGAAACCAATCTGGAGAAAATAAAAATTCTGGATTTTCAATATGCTGAAGAGATCATAAAGAAAGGATATGATGCGGCCTACCTGCAAATAGGAAACATAAAAAAGAAAATAAGCCGGCGGGTAAGCGCATCGGAAATGAAAACAAAGAGAGATTCTTTCAGAAGCCGGATACCGGAAATGAAATTTATTGAAATGAACATAGAAGGGGTGAATGAGGAACAGGCGGAATATATTGCAAACAGTATCTGGAAAGATGCGATTGTATTGGATATGGAAGATTTGAGGGAAAATTATTTCAGGCTGGTTGCAGACGAATTGGTATCGAAAGTATACCCAACTGCTATCTATGATCCGGAAAAAAGGGGGTATATACTGCATCTGGATGTAAGGGTGGCAGACAAAATGAAAATTAAGGTAGGTGGAAATATTGCCTCCAGCAGTATCAATCAGGGATTTACCGGAATTGAATACAACAGCCTGACCAATATCTCCATGAAAATAGGTGCCAATGCATATTTCGGAAGACTGTACAGCAGTGCGCAGCTGAGAGTCAGGTTTGACTATCCAACACGCATGCCGTTCTATACACGGATATCCACTACCCTTAACCGGTGGGATTTTTACAACAGCAGTCCAGATCCGTTCTTTGAAGATGTAAGACCATCCTATATTATACAGGATGAGGGGAACTTAAGGATAGATTTTGCTATGCCTTACGGGAATAATAATGCGTTTAAGATGGGAATGGCAGCCGGAAGAATGAAAGATTCATATTATCAGGTACTGAAATTTTCAAAAACCGATACAAGCGATAGATCGACGTATGATTATTATACAATAAATATAGGATTTGGAAGAAGCAACCTGGACCATATTCAATATCCCACCTCGGGGGAAAAAGTGTGGGCAGGAATTAGATATACCGGGGGAATCACAACGTTTATACCGGGTTCAAAGAGCAGGTTGGAAGAAAAGTCAGAAACGGATTATAAATATTTCAGCCTTGAAGCACTGTGGAAAAAGTATTTGAGAATAAACGAAAAATGGAATGTAGGGTTATATGGTGAAGTTTATGTGTCAGGTAAGCAGCTGCAGGATAATTATTATGCTACCATAATCAATGCCAGGTCCTTTAGGCCCGTTCCACATAGTTCTACACTATTCCTGGAAAATTACAGGGCCCATGACTATGGAGCCATAGGAATAATGCCGGTATTAAAAATAGGGAAATCATGGCATTTGACGAATGAAAGCTATCTGTTTGTTCCTTACAGGAAAATCAGAAAGATACAGGATGATGAGGTGTATGTACCGGAATATGAAAATCCATTTAAAAGATATTACCTGATGAATACAACGGCACTGGTTTATCATTCACGTATCGGACCGGTGGTATTAAGCCTGAATTACTACAATAAAAAGGATAAAAACTTTTATTTCGTGTTTAATTTTGGTTATATCATATTCAATAAAAGAGGTATAGATTAAAGAAAGAAAATGTTATATGTGATTTATCTGGATTTGTGCGAAGTGAATTCAAAAAAAGGAAAGGTAGGGTATACCGGTTCAGAAAACAGGAAACACAATTCATACCAAGATATATGAAATACTATTAAAAATGGCGATGATCGAAATTACTGTTGTACAGACCAGGGGGCAGAAAGTGGTACCGGAGAGATTGATAGAGAATGGGTATTCGTTTAAGCACATAGAACAAAAGAAGAAATACAAAGTATAATTAAAGAATGACGCACACCAAAGAAACCGGCCTATGGAAATAAATCCTGTAAGAAAACTGGCCGGACAAACAATGGTTTACGGCATGGGAACCATTGTTCCCAGATTCATCAATTATCTTGTTCTGGTGCCGTTCTACACCAGAATATTTGTAGATCAGGCAGAATACGGCGTAATCAGCGAATTGTATGCCTACGTGGTGGTTCTGCTGGTAATCCTTACCTATGGAATGGAAACGGCTTATTTCAGGTTTGCCCGGAAACAGGAAGATGCAGATACCGTGTTCAGTACGTCGGTGATATCGCTGCTGACAACGGGTTTATTGTTTTTAAGTGTGGTGTGGATATGGAGAAAGGAAATAGCCCAATTGCTGGTTTACCCTGATCATGTGGAATATGTCATGCTTTTTTCAGCCATCGTGGCTGTAGATGCATTCTGCGCCATTCCTTTCGCCAGGCTGAGACAACAAAATAAAGCAATGAAATTCAGCATAATAAAAATAATTAATGTTGTAGTTATTGTTGTATCTGTGTTATTTCTACTCTACTGGGCACCAAAAAAGGCAGGAAGTAAGGAAGATTACTGGATTGAAAAAATATATCATCCCGAAGTGGATGTGGTGTATGTGTTTATAGGGAATCTTGCCGGAAGCCTTGTAACATTGTTCATATTGATTGGGGAAGTTTGCAAAATTCGGTGGAAATTTAACTGGATTATGTGGAAAAAAATGATTTCTTATTCTTTCCCGTTGTTGGTGGCTGGATTGGCCGGTACACTTAATGATGCGATGGATAAAATGGCGTTGAAAAGATTGTTGACTGATCAGGAGACGGCCATGAAGCAACTGGGGATATACAGTGCAAATTACAAAATTGCGGTTTTAATGTCATTGTTTATACAAATGTTCCGGTTTGCGCTGGAACCTTTCTTTTTCGAGAAATCAAAGGAAAAAAATGCGGGGAAAGCCTATGCAGACGTAATGAAATATTTTGTAATTACCGGATTGGTATTGTTTCTGACAATAAATTTATACATTAATCTCATTAAACACATTATTCCGGTATCATACCAGGGAGCGCTGGGAGTGGTTCCCATCATTACCTTTGGTTACCTGTTATATGGAATATTCGTGAATTTAAGCGTATGGTATAAAATAAACGATCTGACAAAATACGGAGCATGGATCACTCTGTGCGGTGGTGCAGTGACCATTCTGATCAACGTGTTACTCATTCCTGTATATGGATATTATGCTTCTGCATGGGCCCATGTGGCCAGTTATGGACTCATGGTGTTGATATCGTATTTCCTGGGGAAACAAAAATATCCTGTTCCTTACGAGGTTGGGAAAATGGTGAAATATATTACAATAGCTATTGGTTTGTATTTTACCTGGAAATTTATTCCGGTAAAAAGTCTGATAATAGAAAGCATTTTAAGCACATTGATTATTGCGGCATTTCTCTTTTACGCCATAAGAAAGGATAACATACAAAAAATATTTATGAAGTAGCTATGAAGAATGAAGTTAAAGTAAGAGTAGTAAACAGGTCAGGACATGAATTACCATGGTACAGCACTGAACATTCAGCCGGAATGGACATAAGGGCAAATTTGGAGGAACCGGTAGAATTAAAACCCATGGAAAGGGCTTTGATTCCAACAGGACTGTTTATTGAGCTGCCGGTTGGCTATGAAGCACAGATAAGGCCAAGAAGCGGTCTCGCAGTGAAACACGGGATCAGTATTGTGAATTCACCGGGTACCATAGATGCGGATTATAGGGGAGAAATAAAAGTTATTATGATCAATTTATCGAATGAACACTTCGTTGTAAAAGATGGAGAACGAATATGCCAGATGATTGTTTCAAGGCATGAAAAAGTTATCTGGGAAGAAACAGACTCACTGAATAATACTTGCCGGGGAGAAGGAGGATTCGGACATACCGGTAAAAGGTAGAATGAAGATATGATGATAGGAGGGTATAGCATGAGAAGAAGGTGGATCTTTTTGCTAATAGCTGGAATGGTGTCCTGCGGTGTGCAAAAGAATGTCATTCATGAAGAGGGGAAAGAAAGTGAAAGAGTAGTAGGAGAAAAGGAGAAGATGCAGTTGCAGTTTTCATTTGCTGAAGCGACTCACAGAAAAATATTCGGCGATCTGGATCAGGCTATAATTCTTTACCGGGAATGTTTGAAAATAGATCCGGAACATGCGGCTTCACTGTATGAATTATCAAATATATACAATTATCTGGGAGAAGAGGAAATGGCCGTTCAGTATGGTGAAAAAGCATTCAGAATAGAGATGGATAACAAATGGTATGGAATGCATCTGGCTGGATTATATCATAAGGAAGGGCATATCGAGAAGGCCATTGACGTGTACAGGGAGATAGCGGATAGAAATCCCGGGGAAATGGATATTAAGTATAATCTGGCAACACTAAATGTCAGCGATGAAAAATACAGAGATGCCCTGACTATTCTAGAAGAGATGGAACAATCCCTGGGAATATCAGAGTTAGTGAATATGACTAAATATAATATATACACAAAGGAAGGAAAGAATAAGCTGGCAGCAAATGAACTGAAAAAAGTAATAAGTGTATTTCCGGAAAAAATAAAATACCACGGTTTGCTGGCCGAATTGTATGATGAAATGGGAGAAGACGAAAAAGCGGTGAAGGCATATCAGGATCTGTTTAAGATTGATCCGGCAAATGGACTTGCCCAGATGTCAGTTTCATCCTATTACAGAAGAAAAGGGGAATATAAGAAAAGTCTGGAATGGTTTGAAAGAGCGGTAGGGAATCCGGAAATTGAATTGGATGATAAAATCCAGGCCATGCTGGTGTATGTCAATCAGGAAGATGTAATGGAAGAATACAGTCAGGAACTCGACAGAATCATAGAAAAATTGGCGGGGGAATATCCAGAGGAAATCAATGCCATGGCAATGGCAGCTGATTATTATATCAAGACAAAAAATACGGAACGTGCCAGAGAATATCTGAGAAGAATGACAGAGATCAACCCGGAAAACTTTGGGGTATGGGAGCAGTGGATTTTTATGGAAAATGAAGCAGGAAATTTTAGTGAAATGGTTCGGATTGCCGAAGGAGCACTGGAAATATTTCCCGGAATGCCAAATCTGTATTTATACATTTGTATAGGTTTATATGGGGAAGAGGAATATGATAAAATGGTTGGATATGCGGAGAAAGGAGTGAAGTATGTAAAAAATAGCGAAAAGATTAGAAAGGAACTGTATGCCCTGCTGGGAGAAGGATATCATGCATTAGGAGAAAATGAAAAATCTGATAGGGCGTTTGAAGAAGCATTGAAGATAGATCCGGAAGATATTATAGTGCTCAACAACTATGCTTATTACCTGTCGGAAAGGGGGAAGGAACTGGGAAAGGCGCTGGAAATGATTAACAAATGCCTGGAAAAAGAACCTGGGAATTATACCTATCTGGATACCTACGCATGGATATTGTATAAAATGGATAAGGATGAAGAAGCATTGGAGAGCATAAGGAAAAGTATGGATGCAGGTGGACACAATGACCCTGAAATACTAGAGCATTACGGGGATATTTTGTATGATGCGGGGAAGACGGATGAAGCGGTAAAAGCCTGGAAAAGATCTGTTGAAAATGGAAATAAAGGTGAAGAAATAAAGAAAAAAATAGAGGCAGGAGAAGGAAGGAAGAAATGAAAAATGTGGAAAGGAAACGATTCATTTGGATATGTAGTGTTTTGCTGGTCATAACGATGATACAATGCAGTGGAACGAAAAGGCTGGTATCGGGTGAGACGAATGGAGGCAGCCCGGATGTTGAGGAATTAGAAGATATAAATACTTTGGTAATTACATCCTATAAATTACAAATTGATGAAGAAAATGAGTGGTCTGGAAAATTAAGAGGATATATAAAGGCAATCCGGGGAGAAGGGGTAATGATTTCTTTAAGAAGAGGAATGAATATAGAAGTGGCAAGGATGTGGATAAAGAATGATACATTAACCATACTTAACAG
>DRPN01000166.1 GCA_011374625.1 Bacteroidota bacterium | reverse complement strand
TTATTACCGGTGGGGATGCCTTTTTTTTGATAAAAAATTAAAAAATAGCATCTTTGTGTTCCCGGAATTAACTGCTTTTGGTCTTAACCGAGTACTAACATTTAATGTATAAAAACCGACATATTCGCATTTTCATTGTTCTGCTCGCGCTCGTATCCGCGACGGGAAATTCGCAAACAACGTTTAACTCGCCTTTTTCCCTGAAGGGGATCGGCGATCTGCCACGCGTCGGGATTCCCATATACAGTGCCATGGGAGGGATCACAATCGGGATACGTGACAAAGGAAATGTCAACTATATTAATCCGGCTTCATATTCCATCCGTGACAGCATGTTGTTTGTTTTTAATTTCGGAGTACAGGGAAAAGGGGCATCCCTGTCCGGTCAGAATACATCTACAAAAACTTTCGATCTAAATTTAAATCACCTGATCTTTAGCTTCCCTGTCACCAGGCACCTGGGCTTTGCCTTTGGTTTGGTTCCTTATAGCTATACCGGATACACAATAAAAGAAAAGGTCCTTAAAGATGATCCTCTTTACAATAAAGACGTGGGACAACTGGAATACCTCTTTCGGGGGGAGGGGGGAGTAACCCGTTTTGTTACCGGAGCATCCCTGGAGCTACTTAATCATGTATCCATCGGCTTTAATTTTGATTATCTTTTCGGACAAATCAATAAGTCCCATACCATGAATTTCCTTGACACCCCAGGCACTTTTAACACTACCATGCTTGAAAGAAAAGCCATCGTCAGCGACTTCGACTATGACATCGGACTCCAGTATTCAACCACTCTTAGAGAAAACAACCATCTGGTAATCGGTATGATAGCAGGAAACAACAAGAAAATCAACTACTCTGTGGAACAACTGGATTATGCTATTGCCACCTCTTCTGACGGAAAAATGTACAAAGACACGATCGCTTACCTGAAGATATTCAACCAGAAGTTCACGCTGCCATTTTATATTGGGTTGGGTTTCACTTTTTCCAATGACAAATGGTTGTTTGGCGTAGATTATAAATATCAGGACTGGTCAAAAGCCGAACTTCCGTACAGCCATGATAAACTGACCCCTACCCATTCCTTATGTTCCGGCGTACAATTTATACCCAATCCCAGAGATTTTCGGAGATATTGGAAAATTGTACGTTACCGGATGGGAGCACATTACGAAAACGCTTATTTTGAAGTCAACAACACCCCTGTGAAAGACTTTGGCATAAGTTTTGGGGTAGGTTTTCCGATACCCTTAAGCAGATCTGTCCTGAATATATCCTGGGAAAGCGGCTGGAGAGGATCAATTGAAAAAAATTATGTCAGAGAACAATATAATATTATTAATTTTGGAATATCAATAAACAGTTTCTGGTTTGTAAAAAGAAAATATAAGTAGAACAATAAAACACACCGCTATGAAAAAGTTCATCCCATCAGTAATACTTTTAGGAATATTTCTTATGATAATCCCAACACAGGTTGCTGCCCAAGATCAGGGTCAACAATCTAATATTATGAATTGTCTGAAGAATTACTCTCTGTATCATGAGTATTACAAGCAGCACAATTACAATGATGCACTGCCTTTCTGGAAGCTGGTTTACAAAGGAAATTGTCTCGAAACCTTGGCCAAAGATCCCAAATACAGAAAATACGCCAGATATACACTTCAGCACGGGGCCACCATATATGAACATTTCTTAGGAAAAGCCTTAAACGCCAGAGACACCAAAAAGGCTGATTCCTATTTGGACACCCTGATGTCTGTTTATGACAAACGTATGGCCATATTGCCCGAAGATTCCGCCAGGGTTTTAAGCTATAAAGGAATCAAGTTATTCAAATACAAAAAGGATGATCCGTCAATACTTAACAGGGCTTATAACTACCTAAACAAATCCATACAGATGGATCAGCACAAATCTAAGGCTCCCGTGTTAGCTGCTTTTATGAATATCACCGTATCTCTGTACAAGGACAATGTTCTGACAGGAGAGGATGTGGTAAACAACTATTCCATGTTGTCACAGATCATTGAAAGGAAATTGAATGAGACTCCGGATGACAAAGAGGTTCAGGCCGTAAAGGACAACATTTCTGCTATGTTTACCAACAGTGGAGCTGCCACCTGTGAATCGCTGATTTCCCTTTTCTCTCCCAAATTTGAAGAGAACAAAAACAACCCGGATGTCCTTAAAAAATATATTTTCTGGTTGAAGAACACCGGATGTGAGGATGCCGACTTGTACCTTGAGTCGCTGATCGCATTGAACAACATCGAACCCAAATCATCCATTGCCTATGATATAGCACAGATTTATAAAAAACGCGGTAATTTCAACACAGCCATCGACTATCTGAAAAATGCCATCCAACTGGAAAGCGACAATACAATAAAAAGCAAGTTCTATATTGAGATTGCAGACATCACATTCCGTATCAAGAACAATCTGCCCGAAGCCAAGAAATATTGTAAACTGGCCATTCAGGCTAATCCCAAGTCAGGTTTGCCACATATCCTTTTAGGAAGGATTTATGCCAATGCAAAAAATTACGGGGAGGATGAATTGGCCCACCAAGCTGTCTTTTGGGTTGCTGTTGATCAGTTCAACATTGCCAAAAGGAAGGATCCTTCCCTGACAAACATGGCAAATGAATTTATCAACACCTTTTCCAAACACTTCCCACCCAATGAAACTGTTTTCTTCTACGGATTCAAGGAAGGAGACACTTATGAACTCAAGGGATGGATAAACGAAAAAACAAAAGTACGGATTCGGAAGTAGATCCTGCCCATCCGAACCCAGTTTCTTTTTTACGTGAAATCTTCCTCTTATTTCTGGGAGGAAGTTTTATGTTTTTCTTATCATGTACAAAGAATGATATCACCGTTGTCAATAATCTGACGCAGGCGGATACGCTTCCTTCACAGACCATCAGGGACCTGACAACCATATATATGGATACAGGCCGGGTTCAGATGATCCTAAAAGCGCCATTAGTAAACTATTATTCTGAGCGAGAGGAACCGGTTATGATCTTTCCCGGAGGAATCCATGTGGATTTTTACGACAAAAATGGTCAGGTGGAAACCCGGTTGCAGGCAGGTCACGCTATCTATTACCAGAAAAAAAACTTGTGGGAGGCCAGAGACAGTGTGTTCGCGATGAATTCCACAGGAGAAAGACTGGATGCGGAGATCCTGTTCTGGGACATAACAAAAAAACGGATTTACTCTGATAAATTTGTCAGGATCACCACACCGGATGAAATTATCTTCGGGGAAGGGTTTGAGTCAGACCAGGCATTCAATGACTGGAACATCAACAATGTAAGGGGAACGGTATATCTCCAGAGTTACCAGGAACAAAAAGACACCACAACCATAAAAAAATCGCAAAAATCAAGGAAAGAATGAAAACAATGGAATACTTATGGTTGCTCCTCGGCTTCTTTTCACTGATAGAAAGTATTCATGCATGGTCACAACATGATATAAAAAATGCCCTTATCTTTCTTTTGATGGTTTTTATATCGGCTTTTATGTTCACGTTCAGAATGAAACTACGCAAAAAGAACAAACAACAACACCAAATCGGTAAGGAAGAATAATAATGTCCGGCATCTATATCGTCATCATTATCACCCTGCTTTTTTCTGCCTTTTTTTCAGGTATGGAAATAGCTTATCTTTCATCCAACAAACTGCGTCTGGAGTTAGATAAAAACAAGAATACCTTTTTGGCAAAGGCACTATCCGTTTTCTCAGAGAATCCGGGTCAGTATATCGTCACCATGCTGATTGGCAACAATATTGCTCTGGTGATCTACGGTATTTTCATGGCTATCGTCCTGGAGCCTTTTGTCCGTTCCTTTACCCACACCGAGACCTGGGTCCTGATCATCCAGACCAGTATCTCCACGCTTATTATCCTGGTCATGGCAGAGTTTATTCCCAAAGCCCTTTTCAGGACTATTCCCAACAGCTTCCTGAATTTTTTTTCACTTCCCGTAGCAATTTTCTATTACCTTTTCTACCCTGTAGCACAGTTCACTATTGCCCTCTCCAACGGTTTCCTGCGTTTATTCTTTCATATCAAAGATGTAAACAAACCTGTCAACCAGGTGTTCGGAAAATCTGATCTGGCAAGGCTCCTGGATGAAAGTCAGATGGAAAAAGCACTTCGGGAAGAGCAGGATCACAGTCTCCGGATCTTTCAGAATGCACTGGACTTTTCAAAGGTCAAACTCCGGGAATGTATGATCCCCCGTACCGAGATCGTAGCTCTTGATAAACATGCTTCCATCGAACAAATCCGTGAAACCTTTATTGAAACAGGTCACTCGAAACTTCTGATCTATGATGAATCTATCGATAATATTATTGGGTACGTAAACATCAAGGATTTCTTCACCGATCCCGAAAGTATAGATATGGTGCTGCATACTCTGATCATCGCGCCGGAATCTATGCCGGCCAATAAATTACTGAGTTTATTCGTAGAACAGAAAAAAAACATTGCCCTGGTGGTGGATGAGTTTGGAGGCACCTCCGGTATCGTTACCATCGAGGATATTCTGGAAGAGATCTTCGGGGAAATAGAAGATGAACATGATACCTCTCTGCTCACCGAGAAAAGAACAGGACCAGACGAATATGTTTTTTCAGGACGACTGGAAACAGATTATCTCAATGAAAAATATAATTTGGATATCCCGGAAAAAGATGATTATGAAACCTTAGCCGGATTTATCCTGTACCATTATGGAAGTCTTCCAAAATCTAACCAGAAACTGATCATTGAATCTTTTGAGATACAAATCCTCAAAACCACCGAAACACGCATCGACCTGGTCAGACTAAAAAAAATACGGGAAAGTTAAAAAGATCAATATGTCCGGTAAATTATGCTTTTTCTCTCCGGATCGATCCGGAGAGAGTCGATTACAATATATATTTTATGGATTTTCATAATATTATTGGGCAAATTTTTATATTTGCAGCCTGAAATCCGGATTATACCTAAATAATAATATATAAATGGCAACATTACAGAAAATCCGAGACAAGTTTGGAATTATCGTAGCAGTCCTTATCGGATTGTCCTTGCTTTCTTTTATCATTTTTACAGGAACCGGGAATAATTCGATATTTTCCAACAGAAACAAACAATTTGAAATTGCCCGTGTGGCCGGGAAATCCATCTCAATCATGGATTATAACAGAAGGGTCAGCAACCTAACTGAGATTTATAAATTGTCCGGTAACACCAACATGGATGAAGCAACATCCAAGATGATTCGGGAACAAGTATGGGAAGATATGATCCGGGAAAACATTCTGACTCCCGAATACAAAAAGCTTGGGCTGGATGTAAGTCCGGACGAATTGTTCGACCTGGTACAAGGAAACAATCCTCACCCTCTTATTCGCCAAATCTTCACCGACAAAACTACGGGCATTTTCAACCGTTCTGCCCTGATACGTTTTCTCAAAAACATGGAAAATGACGAAACAGGACAACAAAAAAAATACTGGCTATTCCTGGAAAAACAGATATACAATGAACGGCGCATCACCAAGTACCTGGGTCTGATAAGACAAGGGCTTTTTGCCACGGATTTTGAGGCCCATGAAACCTATGTGGAGGACAACAAAAAAACTGATTTCAAATATGTATCTCAACTATTTGATGTTATTCCAGACACCTCGATAATAGTCACCATGAATGATTTGAAGGCCTATTACAAAAAACACAAGAAAAACTACCAACAGAAAGCCGAAAGGAAAATCGAATATGTGACCTTCGATGTTGTTCCTTCACCAAAAGATATTCAACTTGCAGAAGACTGGATCAACAAAATCAAGCCGGAATTTGAAGCTGCGAAAGATGTCCCTGAATTTGTCAGTCTGAATTCCGACATTCCTTATCAGGATCGTCATTACGGATATGGTGAGCTCACCCCGGACACGTTAAATGACATCATGTTCAACGCCGAACCCGGTTTTGTCTATGGTCCTTACAAAGAAGAAGAGGCTTTCAAACTGGCCAGGCTGGCTGCAATCGATTATCTTCCGGACTCTGTCCATGCCCGGCATATTCTTATTGCCTTAGATCCCAAGAAAACGAAAGAAGCCATCAAACAAAAAGCTGACAGTATCAAAAACCTCATTGAAAAAGGAACTGATTTTGCCTTGCTGGCCAGTACTGTTTCAGACGACAAAGGTTCGGCCCAGTTGGGCGGAGACTTGGGGTGGTTTAAGGAAGGAATAATGGTGAAACCTTTCAGCGATGCCTGTTTCTTTGGGAAAAAACACGACCTGCTCGTTGTAGAAACACGTTTCGGATATCATGTCATTGAGATCCTCGATCAAAGCAAAAAAGTCAAAAAACTGGAGATTGGGTTTATTGTCAGAAACATCGAACCCAGTTCCGACACATACAACCAGATATATTCTCAGGCCAGTCGTTTTGCCGGAGTCAATAACACCTATGATAAATTCAAAGAGGCCATCAAAAAGAACAATCTGGAAAAACATGTTGCCGTTATAGGCAAGAATGACGAAAACATTCCCGGCCTCGAATCTGCCAGACCCTTCATCCGGGCTGCTTTCAAAACAGAAAAAGACAATATAATCCTGAGCACCAACAACCAGGCTGTTTTTGAACTGGGTGACAAATTTGTCATAGGGTACATTACCGAAGCAAAAACAGAAGGAATTGCCCCACTTAAAGACGTGGAAGAAGATATCCGCTTGCAGGTAACAAAAGAAAAAAAAGGAGACGCATTGGTCATGGTGTTCAAGAAAGAGATGAAAGACGTCAAAACCCTAGACGATCTTGCGTCTAAGATAAATGCCCGCATACGGGAAGCTTCCGGGATTACCTTTAATTCATTTACCATACCCGGTGCAGGTATTGAACCGGCACTCAACGCTGTGGCCTATGTATGGCCACCCAACCGCCTGACCAGCCCTGTAAAAGGCCTTAACGGTGTCTATGTACTGGAGATCACTTCCGTGACCGAACCTGATTCCATTTCCAATTACAATCAGATAAAAACCCGGTTAATGGCAAATTTCCAGACAAGAACCAACTTCGAAGCATACAACGCGTTGAAGAAACATGCGGATATTAAAGATGAAAGAGCCAAATTCTTCTAAAAAAGAAAAGACCGGGAATTCCGGTCTTTTTTAATCTACATTATCATTCAGATAGGGGTTCTCATCACTAAGTTTGGTTTCATTATCCTCGTCATCAACAATCAATGAGTACTTGGATATCTTTCTTTTTGATGAAGGAACGAACATTTCGTCTATCTTGAGCTTTTTCCGTTTATAGGCCGGTTCATCTTCCAGCCGTTGGATCTCTTCATCTTTTGGAATCACATTCATATCGTTCCCACGAAGAATGGTCTGCCGGGTTTTGATCTCTTCCATTCTTTTGGCATCCTTGTCTCCGGCATCATCCTTTGATTTTCTTTTTTTACGGGGTATAATCGGCGTATGATGTTCTCCGGAGACATCCGTGACATTAAACTTTATGGTTTGTTGAACTTCGTCAAATTCATCCAGCTTATAATTCTTTCCTTTGGAAGATTTCGTTGTTACCTCCAGTTCGGGATTATCAAAAAAAGATCCTTCCAGGGGGATGCTTTTCTTTTTCTTGTGATATGTATATAATTCGGGAATGCTGTTGGCCGTGAACCCGGTTGCGATGATAGTCACATTCACCTCATCTTCCATCGATTCATCTGTGCATGTTCCCCATATTATCAGTGCATCATCTGCAGCGCTGGCATTGATATAGTCGGTAATTTCCCCTACTTCATCCATGCTGATCTCATTCTTCCCGGAGGTAATGTTCAGCAAGATACTCTTGGCTCCGGTAATATCATTCGAGTTCAGCAACGGAGAGTTGAGAGCTTCTTCGATCGCTTTGCGGGCCCTGTTCTCACCAGAGGAAGATCCTGATCCCAGGATAGCCACACCACTGTCTTTCACCACCGTTTCCACATCGGCAAAGTCGACATTTATATAGCCATGAACAGTAATGATCTCAGCGATCCCTTTGGCTGCCAGGGACAAGACATTGTCAGCCCTTGAAAATGCCGCTGACAGCTTCAGATCTCCGTATATCTCCCTAAGTTTCTCATTGTTAATGACCAGCAGGGAATCCACATGGTAACGCAGTTCATCAATACCTTCAATAGCCTGAGAGATTCTTTTTTGTCCTTCAAACCGGAAGGGGATGGTCACGATAGCCACTGTCAGTATTCCTTTTTCCTTACAGGCTTTGGCGATAACGGGTGCAGCTCCTGTGCCTGTACCGCCACCCATGCCGGCAGTAATAAAAACCATCTTGGTATTATCCCCCAGAGTGTTCATGATGTCACTGAGGTTTTCTTCTGCAGCTTGTTTGCCTATTTCCGGTTTACTTCCTGCTCCCCGGCCTTCGGTGATGGATTCCCCAATCTGGATTTTTACCGGAACAGGACTGTTGTTCAATGCCTGGGCATCCGTATTGCAGATAACAAAGTTGACATCCCGTATACCTTGCCGGTACATGTAGTTCACAGCATTGCTGCCACCCCCGCCAACGCCCAGTACCTTGATGATGGACGAACGCTCGGGGGGAAGATTGAATTCCATTAATCCTTCATTCATCTCATTATGTTTTTAAAGATTATTTTCCTTACATTTCAGAGCCTTTTTCTGCAAACATCTCCTCCAAAGCTGTTTTCACCCTGTCAAAGATCCTGCTTCTCCCTTTGCTATTTTCCTCTCCGACAGTCTCTCTATCAGGGTGATCATTCACCTCACTTTTTACTTTTTCCTGTTTTATAGTGGCATTATTATCGTATTCCATTCCTTTCAGCATCAATCCCACCGCCGTAGCATACATAGGCTGGTTTATTTCATCTTCCAGTTCTCCTCCCAGGTGTTCGCTGGGATAACCGATACGTACATCATATCCGGTTTTATATTTGACCAGCTGAGGCAGATGTCTCAGTTTTGCCCCGCCTCCGGTAATAACTATGCCAGCAGCCAGCTTATCGGCAAAGCCCGAATTCTCAATCTCATACAAAACAGCATCAATGATCTCTTCCATGCGTGACTGGATAATATAAGCCAGGCTCTTAAAAGATATCTCCTTGGGTTCCCTGCCACTTATACCGGGGATGGTTACCACCTTATCTTCCGGCGCAAAATCCCCTAGCGCCGAACCGTAACGGGTTTTCAACTGTTCGGCATGACGATTCAGGATAGCACATCCTTCCTTGATATCTTTGGTGATAACATTGCCTCCAAAGGGGATTACAGCAGTATGCCGGATCACATTGTCATAGTACACGGCAATATCAGTCGTGCCGCCACCAATATCCACCAGGGCAACACCCGCCTCTTTCTCATCATCCGTAAGCACTGCTGCGGAAGAAGCCAGTGGTTCCAGTATAAGATCCTTGATCTTCAAATTAATCCTGTTAACACACTTTTCAATGTTTTTTGCCGACGCCACTTTGCCAATCACAATATGGAAGTTGGCTTCCAGTCTTCTCCCCGACATACCCACCGGATTTTTCACACCCGTTTCATTATCCACGATAAAGTTCTGGGGAAGTACATGGATGATCTCCTCCCCCACATCAATAGGGATCTTGCTCATATCATCAATGAGCCGCATGATATCTCTTTTTTTAATCTCTTCATCGTCACTGTCCCGGTTAATATAACCCCGGTTCCGGATACTGCGGATATGCTGCCCGGCAATCCCGACATACACCTCCTCAAAAATGACGGAAGATTTTAACTGAACTTCCTCCACGGTTTTCCGAAGTGCATTAACGGTTTCTTCTATATTCAGGACTACGCCGCGTTTTACGCCCGTAGAAGGGGCTTTGCTCAAAGCAAGAATCTCTATCTGGCCGGATTCGTTTTTGCGTCCTACCAGACACACAATTTTGGTCGTGCCAATATCAATGGCAGCCACAACTGGTTGTCGTTTTTCCATAGTCTAACGGTTTATTATATTATATTTTGGTTTCATTGATTTCTTTTCGTACATACTATCTGATTTTTGAAGGAGAGATTAATAATGGTATAGCGATTCCATCCTATGTTGTTCAGGGCATGGGTATAAAAAATATAAAGCTTGCTGAATTTTTCTTTATAATTGTCCATATCTCCCAGGATAATTGCATGGGATCCCACCCTTGGCGTCAGGGTATACTCCCCGTTGTCATCGACGTAGATCTCTTCTATCTGGGATTTCCAGAATGGCACCGAGTCGATAAAACGGGACAGACGATAAATATCCTGAATATGTGTCCGCTCAGGAAGATCGTATATTGTTCTAAATGAAGATATACGTGAAAGTGCCGGAATGTTGCCGGTGGCTACCAGAACATGTACCGGATAGCGTGCAGACCAGGGCAGTATATACCCTTGCTCATCCACAAAGAACCCGGGTCGTCCCGGCAGGTAAATACGAACAATCGGATTTCTTTGTATTATATCAATATTCAAGACACCGTTTGCATCCTTGTAAGCTTCGGCTTGCTTAATATAGGGATGTTTTAAAAGAACTTCCTCGATTTTTGCCGTGTTGATCTGACACAATGGCATTCCCAGCATTCTTCCCCCTTTTTTTCGCAGGATTTCTTTTACATCCTGTTCTGTAACGAACCGTACACGGGATGAATCCAGAATATTCGGAACAATGGCCCGGCAGAGTACCTGTTTCTTCTTTTCTGAAACCGTAGCGGTAAGCAATACAAGAACCATCAGTAAGAAGAGGTATTCCAGCATGTGCAATATTCCGGTGAAGAATCTTTTAATTCCCATGTTATTACTGTTCTTTATTAAATATCTTTTCAACAGGTTCAACCAACCGGTCAATATCCCCGGCACCCAGCGTTAGCAAGAGCTCCGGCCTGTATTTTTCTACCCACGCCACCGCTTCTTCTTTATTTATCAGTATCTTGTCCTTTATTTTCATTTGATCCAGTATGACACGTGAAGTGATTCCCGGGACAGGTTTTTCACGTGCCGGATAGATATTCAGTAATACTGCCGTATCTAACAGATCCAGGCTCTCTGCAAACGCTCTTGCAAAATCACGCGTACGGGTATAAAGATGTGGCTGAAAGATACCGGTAATTTTCATACCTGGAAACATTTCCCTTGCAGATTCTATGGCAGCTTTCAATTCCACGGGATGATGAGCATAGTCATCAATATAAACCTGTCCGGGGGTATTTACCCGGATGTCAAATCGCCGTCGCACCCCCTTGAAGAGAAACAGGGATTTTTTAATACTTTCTTCGGATATTCCCAGCAGATGGGCAACGGCTATGGCAGCCAGGGCATTTTCCACATTCACTTTACCTGGCAATCCCAGGTGAATCTCATGAATCTCTCCTTCAGGAGTATGGACATTAAAAATATGGTATCCGTCACGATAGGAAAGTTCCGTAGCATAATAATCAGCTTTTTCATCCAAACCGTAAGTAAACCAGGTAACTTCCGGATTCACACTTCGATCAACAGACAATCCATAATGCATCAGTATTCTACCTCCTGACCTGACCTGGCTGATAAACTGATGAAAGGTTTTTATCAACTGTTCATGGGTATGATAAATATCAAGATGATCCGCATCCATGGAGGTGATCACAGCCACTTCCGGATGCAGGAAAAGAAAAGAACGGTCAAATTCATCCGCTTCCAGCACTACCCAGTCACTTTCTCCCAGCAACAGATTACTATCATAGTTTTTGCTGATACCGCCAAGAAACGCCGAACAATCCAATATCGATTGTTTCATAACATGAGCAATCATTGTGGAGGTGGTAGTCTTGCCGTGGGTACCAGCTACGGCTACCGGTCTCATCCGGTCGGCAATCATACCTAATACCTGTGCTCGTTTGAAAAGGGTATATCCCTGTTCCCGAAAATATTTCATTCCGGGATGATTTGCAGGTATGGCAGGCGTATATATAACCAATGTATCCTCTTTGCCAGCCGGTTCTTTGTATGAGGAAGGTATGGCATCTACATTATCATCAAAGATAATCTGTATGTCCTCTTTCTCCAATGCATCTGTTATGGCTGAGGATGTCCGGTCATACCCGGCCACCTGATAACCGCCTGCCCGAAAATAACGGGCCAGGGCACTCATACCAATCCCTCCTATCCCGACAAAAAAGATCCTGTTATATTGTGTAATGTCACTCATTTTTCATTACCGTTAAATCCAATATTTTCTTAACAATATCCCTGCTGGCATAAGGCCGTGCCATTTTTTTCATGTTTTCCGACAGTATTTTCATTCTGACAGGATCTTCAAGCAAAGCAAGGGCATATCTCATCAGGTTTTCTTCCGCCTCGCTATCCGGGATCATCTCCGCAGCTTCTTGTTTCACAAGGGCAATGGCATTTTTTGTTTGGTGGTCTTCCACCACATTGGGTGATGGCACCAGAATAACCGGTTTTCCCACCACAGCCAGCTCGGAGATCGTTCCTGCACCGGCCCTCGAGATGATCACTGTCGCAGCAGCATAGGCCATGTCCATACGTTGGATAAAATCCTGTATCAATACGTTGAACTTTTCGTTTCTTTTTATATTATTCATTATTCCTTCATAGTAATACCTTCCAGTCTGCCATATCAGAAAAACAGACTTACCCTGCAATTCATTCAGATGCTGCAGTATGGCCCTGTTGATTGTGCTGGCACCCAGGCTGCCTCCCAGCACCAGAATCACCTTAAGATCATCCGGGATATTGAAAAATGCCAAAGCCTCCCGCCGTGTAACCATACTGTTCACAATTTCCTCCCTTACGGGGTTTCCCGTCAATACAATCTTCTCTTTTGGAAAATATTTCTCCATCCCCTCATAGGCTACACAGATAACCGAAGCTTTTGCTGCCAGCAACCTGTTGGTAACTCCTGCATAGGAATTCTGTTCCTGTATCAATACCGGTATACCCATTTTCTCGGCTGTTTTTACTACAGGGCCACTGGCATATCCTCCGACGCCCACTACCACGTCAGGGTTAAACTGCCGGACAATTTTTCGTGATTTGGTCATACTCTTCCACAGATGTATCAATATCGCAAAGTTTTTCCACAATTTTTTCCGGTCGAATCCTCTCACTGGCAAGCCCTCAACAGGAAAACCTGCTGCAGGCACCTTTTCCATCTCTATTTTTCCCTCAGCACCAACAAACAAAATATCCGTCCCGGGAACTGTTCTTTTCAGCTCCCCGGCAATGGATATGGCCGGAAAGACATGCCCACCGGTACCCCCACCGCTAATAATCACTTTCAACGGTCTGTTCATCGATCACTTCTGTTTGTTGTTTATCAAGGTCTCTGCTAATACTCAGGATAATACCCAGTTCGATACTGGTAAAGAGCATAGAAGAACCGCCCATACTTACCAACGGTAGTGGTTGGCCGGTCACAGGGAAAAGGGTCACGGACACGCCCATGTTTACAAACGCCTGCGTAACGATCAGGAGTGTCAGTCCAATAGCCAGAAAAGCAGGAAAGGTCCTGAAGCTTTTCTTCACGATCAGGCCTGCCCGGAAAAGCAGGGTAAGATAAGCCAAAAGGATAGGTATAGCTCCGAAAATTAACCCATACTCTTCTACTATGATGGCAAAAATAAAATCGGAATAGGGATGGGGAAGGAAATTCCGTTGTGTGCTTTTCCCGGGTTTCTTCCCGAAAATTCCTCCGGTAGCCACGGCAATCTTTGCCTGTTCCACCTGGTAAACCTCTGTCTCATCACCCTGTATATAATGTACTATCCTGTTTTTCCAGGTATTGATACGGCCTTGGTGTCTGGCCAACATTGCTACCCCCAGAGACATCCCCCCTGCCAATATTGCAATACCCAGAATACTCAATAGGGCAAGCATCCGTACACGGCCAATGAACATCAGAACCAAACTGACAATAAAAAGAATTAGCGCCGTGGACAAATTAGCGGGCAAAATAAGTGCAGATATCACAAATACCGGCAAGGCCATCGACTCCATAACTTCCTTCAATCCCATAATATGTTGTTGTTTCATGGAGAGAACACGGGCCAGATACATGATCAGCGACATCTTGGCAAAATCGGACGGCTGAAAGGTAAATCCCAAACCGGGAAGGGTAAGCCAACGGGAGGCTTCATTCATACGTGTACCTGAAATGAACGTAAAAATCAGGAGGATCCCGGAGAGCCACAAGAACAAACGGGATAATTGGAAATAAAAACGATAAGGAATCATGTGAACTACAAAAATAATCGTCAAACCCATTCCAAGGATTACCCCATGGCGGAAGAGATAGTACAAAGTATTGCCTCCCATTCTTTTATAGGCCAGGGTCCCAGTAGAGCTATATACTGCCAGTAGTGAAAAAACTGACAGAAGGAAGATCATACCCCATATCACCTTATCGCCCTGAAAGTATTTTTTTATTGCTTCTCCCATGAAAAAAAACCCCTGTTCAACATATTATTTATAAGTTACGGACAGCCCGTTTGAACTGGCGACCGCGATCTTCATAGTTATCAAAAAGGTCAAAACTGGCACATGCCGGCGATAGCAATACCACGTCTCCGTCGGCTGCCAGAAAATAAGCATTTCGCACTGCTTCCTCCATCGAGTGTGTTTCAACAAGGGTCGGCACCACATCCTTGAATGCTTCGACCAGTTTTTGATTATCCTCCCCAAGGCATATCAGCGCTTTTACCTTTTCCTTGACCAAACCGGTCAATATACTGTAATCATTACCCTTGTCGATCCCTCCGGCTATCCAGACCACCCCGGTGTTCATACTCTCCAAAGCATACCACACAGAATTGACATTGGTAGCTTTCGAATCGTTTATGAATTGTATTCCATGTACCTTCAATACAGGCTCCAATCTGTGTTCCACACCTTTGAAGTCAGAAAGACTTTCACGAATGACTTCTTTCCGGATATTCAGTACCCGCCCGGTAATGCCGGCGGCCAAAGAATTGTAAACATTGTGACTGCCCTGTAATGATAAATCCATAATTGACATAGTTATTTTGTTTTTTTTATAATTAATAATCAGTTCATCATTCTCAATCCAAGCCGTTTGTCCTTTCTTTTCCTTCAATGAAAAGGGAAGACGTTCGGCTGCCAGTTCCAGGCCCGGAACCCGTTCATGCAACACCGGATCATCATAGCAATAGATAAAGGCATCTTTACTCCCCATATTCCGTATCACCCGGAATTTGGAATTGATATAATTTTCCATATCATACCCATACCTGTCCAGATGATCGGGAGTAATATTCAGCAGGATTGCTATGTCGGCTTTAAAATAATACATTCCATCCAGTTGGAAGCTGCTTAGTTCGATAACATAGTAATCCGCTTCTTCTTCTGCCACCTTCAGCGCCAGACTTTTTCCAACATTCCCGGCCATGACAACCTTTAATCCGGCTTTTTTCATCATATGCCAGATAAGATTGGTGGTTGTAGTTTTCCCATTGCTACCCGTAACACATATTTTTTTGCCTTTGATAAACCTTCCTGCAAATTCTATCTCCGATATGACGGGGATACCATGTTTTCTGACCTCTCTGATCACGGGTGTATCATCCGGTACGCCAGGACTTTTAATCACCTCATCAGCCTCCAGGATCATTTTCAAATCATGCGAACCTTCTTCATACGGGATATTATAGTCTTCCAACCTTTTCCGATAATTATACTTAATGTTTCCGGCGTCGGAAACAAAAACCTCAAAACCCTGTTTCACCGCCAAGACAGCAGCTCCTGTCCCGCTTTCACCCGCACCTAATATGACAATTCTCTCATTCATTCCTTTTTATCTTATCTTCAGGGTTACAACAGTGATCACAGCCAGCATAATCGCGATGATCCAGAAGCGGGTAACAATCTTTGGTTCGGTATATCCCTTCATTTGATAATGATGATGCAAGGGCGCCATCAGGAAAATCCTCTTGCCTGTTCCGGTACGGCGGCGTGTAAACTTAAAATACGCAACTTGCAGAATCACACTCATGCTTTCCACAAGAAAAATACCGCAAAGGATGGGAATCAGTAGTTCCTTTCTGATAATTATGGCAAATACGGCAATGATCCCTCCCAGAGAAAGACTCCCTGTATCTCCCATAAACACCTGTGCAGGATAAGCATTATACCAAAGAAATCCTATCGTAGCTCCGATAAAAGAGCTGGCAAAGATCACCAATTCACCCGTATACGGGATAAACATGATATTCAGATAATCTGCAAAGACCATATTCCCTGACACATAAGCAAGTATTCCCAAGGTAACTCCTATCACGGATGATACGCCCGTCGCCAGACCGTCCAAACCATCTGTCAGATTGGCCCCATTGGACACTGCTGTGACAATAAAGATGGTTACCAATACAAAAACCACCCATCCCCAAAATTCTCTGTTTTTTTTCAGAAAGCCTACCAGCCAGCTGTAATTGAACTCATGGTTTTTTACGAACGGAATGGTAGTGATCGTAGATTTGATATTTTTGTAGGTATATGCAGGTTTCTTCGTCGTCTTATTTCCCGGCTCGAGTAAGGTGGCCTGCCTGATCTCCCCTTCCCGGAGCGGGACCTTTTCCCGGACATATACCTGATCACTGGTATATAAAACCACCCCGACGACCAGCCCGAGGATAATCTGCCCGGCGATTTTGAATTTTCCCGCCAGACCCTCTTTATTTTTCTTGAAAATCTTAATATAATCATCCAGAAACCCTATGCTTCCAAGCCATATGGTCGTCAAAAGCATAAGTAAAATATATACATTGGTCAAGTCAGCAAATAATAAAACCGGTATTACAATAGAAGACAAAATAATGACCCCACCCATCGAAGGAGTACCTTCTTTTTTATACTGCCCTTCCAGACCAAGATTTCTCACCACTTCTCCGATCTGCATCCGTTGCAACCAACGTATCACAGACTTCCCGATGATCATGGAAATGATCAGCGATGTGATAAGAGCGCTTGCTGACCGGAAAGAGATATAAGAAAATAATCCCGCTCCGGGAACATTCATTTTATTCAGATATTCAAACAAATAATAAAGCATCCGCCGATGGTTTCAATTTAGTAGTTAATGGTTAATGGTTCATTGTGATAAGGCGCTGTATACTGGTTCATAGTTGAAAGTTGGTTTTTTATTTTACATTTTACCTTCTACTTACATTTTATACTTTATTCGATATTTCTGCTTATCGGAGGCATCATTCAATATTCATCATTCTCTTCAGCTCTTCCCGATCATCAAAATGATACCTTACTCCTCTTATTTCCTGGTAGGTCTCATGTCCTTTTCCGGCCACCAACACAATATCACTGGGTTTAGCCATCAGAAATGCTGTTTTTATTGCTTCTTTCCGATTGGGAATACTTATCACATGGCTTTGTTCATCTTTTGTCAGGCCTTCCAGCATATCGTGTATAATTTTCTCCGGCTCCTCATCCCGCGGATTATCAGAAGTAAGAATCAGTATGTCGCTCAGATCATAGGCAAACCTTGCCATCCGTGGTCTTTTGGTTTTATCGCGGTTACCGCCTGCTCCTACAACAGTGATCACCTTTTCATTGCTCTCGCCCAACCGGCGTATGGTTTTCAACACCTTTGCAACTGCATCCGGTGTATGGGCATAATCAACAATCCCAATAATACCTTCCGGTGAATAAAACACTTCAAAACGTCCAGGAACCATAGGCAAACGGCTCATATTTTCCAGTATTTTTTCCGGATCCTCGCCCAATAAAACAGCAGTCGAATACACCGCAGTCATATTTGAAACAGAAAAATCCCCTACAAAAGGTATCCATATTTCTTTGTTATCCAGAACTACCAAGGTTCCGTCAAAATGACTTTCCAGAATTCGGGCATGGAAATCCGCCGGCGTCTTGATACCAAAAGTTGAAACCCGGGCTTTTGTGTTCTGCACCATAATCCGGGCATTGCGATCGTCTAGATTGATCAATGCAAAAGCTTCTGCAGGCAAACGGTCGAAAAACTTCTTTTTGGCATACAGGTATGACTTGAAATCCTTGTGATAATCCAGATGATCCTGGGTAAGGTTAGTAAATATCCCACCGGCAAAATGCAATCCTGCGATACGTTCCTGATCGACAGCATGAGAGCTGACTTCCATAAACACATATGCACATCCGGTCTCTGCCATCTCCCCCATATATTTTTGTAGTACCAAAGCATCAGGCGTGGTATGGATTGTCTCAAGCACCTTATCTTCAATCATGATGCCAGTGGTAGAAAACAAACCGACTTTATATCCCATCAATCGGAACAGGTTGTACAGGGATGTAGCCACGGATGTTTTTCCATTGGTTCCCGTAACCCCGACCAGTCTGAATTTTTTTGAAGGTTCTCCAAAAAAAATTGAGGTTATTTCTCCCAGGGCAATGGCACTGTTTTCCACCTGGACCCAGGTTACCCCCGGATCGGGCTTGCCGGGTAGCACCTCACAACATACTCCCGCAACACCTTTCCCCACTACCTCATCAATATAATGGTGCCCATCGGTATGGATACCTCTGACTGCCACAAAGAAATCTCCTGGTTCTACACGCCGTGAATCAAATTCTATTTTATGAAAAGAATCCGTTTTTCCTGACAAGATTTTTCTTATCCCCTCAATTTTCTCTATGTCTGCTATCTTGATCATACAAGTTATTTCAAGCTCATTTCAAGATGGATTGTCATTCTTTTCCGGACACGTGTACCCGGCGGCAGTGACTGGTTCTTCACGGTTCCCCAACCATCTGCAATCACCTGCAAACCTTCTTTCTCCAACAGGTACAAGGCATCTTTCAATCCCATTCCTGCCACATTGGGAACCAGAAAATCCATCACTTTCAATGATTTTATATCTACAATACTGTCCCTGTTGATCACCAGCACCCATTCATCTTCTTCCTGCTTATCCTGCATATAGTGCACTCCCATTTTATTAAACACATACTTCGTTTCCGGTAAATATCCGTTCTTACTGTATGGCGCCTTGTTGGTATGATCCGCATAAGTCAAATAATCCCGTTGCAAATCCAGACTGGAGACATATACTTTATCAGCCACCTCCCGGAAAACCGGTCCGGCAACCAGATTTCCATAGTACACCGAGTTAGAAGGAGCACTCACCACCACAATACAAGAATATTTTGGATCGTCAGCTGGAAAATACCCAACAAAGGAAGCTACATAACTAATTTTGTGATTTACCCGGTATCCATATTTTTCATTGGCGATCTGGGCAGTTCCCGTCTTTCCGGCTATCTTATAGAGATTATTTTTCAAATTCCGTGCCGTACCATTTTCCACTACCCCTTCCAGCATCATATGTGCTTTCTCCAGCGTTGCTTTTGAACAAACAGACGGGTTCAACACCTCAACTCCGTATTTTTTTACCGTCCGGCCATGGTATTTCAACTTCCTTACAAATCTTGGTTTTACCATTATTCCATCATTAGCAATTGCATTATAAAAAGCCAGGATCTGTAAGGGAGTCATCCGCACCTCATAGCCGTGCGAGATCATTGCCAGGGAGATCCCTGACCAGTATTTGTCGCCGGGATAACGTATCATTGGCGTACCTTCTCCCTTAATATCTATTCCCAGTTTTTTATTCAACCGCATACTATATAAGCGATCAATCAACTCACGTGGACGATCAGCATAATGATCCATAATCAGCTTGGACATTCCCACATTGGAAGAAACCTCAAATACTCTTTTCACCGTAATCTTTCCATACCCCCCTTCTTTAGTATCCCGGATCATCTTGTCGTAGAACTTTATCTTCCCGTGACCGGCATCCACCGTATCGTCAATAGAAAACGCACCGTCTTCCAGGGCAGCCACCAGTACCGGCAGCTTAAAAGTAGATCCCGGCTCAATGCTTTCTCCGATAGCATAATTATAAAGCTCCCTGTAGTTTCCGTCCTTATCCCTCTCAAGATTGGCAATGGCTTTGATATCTCCTGTTTTCACCTCCATCAGGATCACCGTACCATGATCGGCATTGTTACGAATCAATTGCTTTCTTAATGAATTTTCAGCCACATCCTGAATGTCTATATCAATGGTTGTCACCACGTCATAACCATCTTTCGGCTCGACCTCGTTACCATCTTTCAGAGGCATCCATACATTCCCTGACAATTTTTGCATTAGCCGCACCCCTTCCTGACCCCTGAGCACCTCGTCATAGGCCCCTTCTATGCCAACAATATTCGGTCTGTCATCGTTATTGATATATCCGATTGTCCGGGCAGCCAGTTCCCGCTGAGGATGAATACGTTTGTTGGTCTGTATAATGATCAATCCTCCCTTGTACCGTCCTAACCTGAACAGCGGAAAGGTCTTTAACTCTTTCATCTGCCGGTAGGTCACATTTCTTTTCAACAGATAATATCGGTTTTTCTTCCGGAAAGCATTCAACAGCTCTCGTTTATATTGCCATGAGGGCTTGTCCATAAACAATGCGGACAGGCATATAGATAGCGAATCGACATTTTTTTTGAAAAGCTGCGGATCCATAGCGTTGCTATTCAGATCCAGCCGGATCTCGTAGTAAGGCACTGAACTACTAAGCAGGCGCCCATCAGCCGCCAAAATGTCTCCTCGATTGGGTTGAATGAGAAAATTACGCAGGGTCTGTTCGGCTGACAACTCACTATATTTGTTTCCCTGTACCATCTGCAAATAAATAATCCTCCCAAAAATAAGGATGCTCACCAGCAGCATTCCCAGATAAATCACAGCCACACGCCAGACGATATCTTTTTTCAAAGACATTTTACTTTCCCCTTTTTTCTATCACAATTTTTCCGGGCGGAACCATCGATTCTTCCAACCCGAGATTTTTTTCCTTTATCGCTTTCAGTACCTGTGTTTTTGTGCTTTTATACATCAATTCCGCCGAAGTAGAAATTGATTCGGCCCGTAACTCTTGTATCTCTTTTTTTAACCGTGTAATTTCCCTTACAATCTTCTCTGCATGATAGCGGTTCCCGATATAGATCATAGCCAGGAAAGTCAGAAACAGAATAAATGGCAATTGCTTAATGATTAATTGATTGGCAAGAATAGTACCGTCAATAAAAGAACGGAATATTCCTTTTTTTGAAACTTTTGGCTCAGCATCTTCAATAAACTCTATCTGTTTGCTCATAACCTTTTCCCCCTTGATTATATTCGTTCGGCTATTCTAAGTTTGGCGCTCCGTGATCTTGGGTTTCTGGCAACTTCCCCGGGTGTGGGGGTGATTACTTTTTTGTTAACCATCCTGAAAGGAGTTTGATTTTGCCCGAATGGATCATCTTCCTCACGAAGAGTTACAAAGCCTGTTTTCATAAAAGTTTTCACTATCCGGTCTTCCAGCGAATGATAGGATATCACCACCAGCCTACCACCTCTGACAGTTACTTCAGGAGTCTGTTCCAGCATTTCCTTCAGCGCTTCTATCTCTTCATTGACTTCTATCCTGAGAGCCTGAAAAATGCGAGCAAGGAACTTATTCGTTTTCCCTCTATGGGTCATGGGTTTCAATATCTCAATCAGATCGCTTGTGGTGCGAATCATCCGGTTTTCCCTGGCCTCCAGGATTAGCTCTACCAACCGCCCGGGGTGCCGTATCTCAGCATAATCTCTGAAAACACGTTCCAATTTCAGTGCGGTGTAACGGTTCAACACCTCTTCTGCTGTTTTCCTTTTCCTCTTGTTCATTCTCATATCCAGTTCGGCATCTGCCCTGAAAGAAAAACCCCTTTCCCCATAATCAAAATGATGGGAAGATACTCCCAAATCAGCCAGGATCCCGTCCACCTGCTGAATACCCAAATACCTCAAATTGTTCTTCAGAAATCTGAAGTTTTGCTGAAGAAAAACAAAACGTTTATCATCAGGAGCATTGTCCAGACAGGCTTCGTCCTGATCAAAAGCGATCACTCTCCCCTTATCCAGCTTGGACAATATGGCCCTTGTATGACCTCCGCCACCAAAGGTTAGATCCACATAAATTCCATCCGGACGTATATTTAACCCGGCAATGCTCTCTTCCAGCAGAACAGGTGTATGATACGGACTCATTCGCTTTTCTCTTTATTCCCATCTCCCATGATTTTCTCCGCAAGCATGACAAATTCATCTTCAGAAGCTTCGATAGAACTATATGTTTCTTCAGCCCATAATTCTATCTTGCTATCCATACCGGCTAATACGACAGTTTTTCCAATATTGACAGCCTGTAATAACCTCTTCGGAATCAACATACGATTGTTCCCGTCCAGCACAACTTCGGCAGCACCCCTGTAAAAATTCCGCAAAAACACATTGTGATCTTTGTTGTATGGATTTAACCGAGTACGGATCAACTCATTCTGCCGTTCCCACTCCTTCATGGTGTACAGAACCAGGCAACGGTCAAAAATGTCTTTCTTGATCACAAAACGATCCTGAACCTCCGGCTTCATCTGCCTTTTCAGAGCCGACGGAAAAAGAATTCTTCCCTTGTTATCTACCTTGCATGTATATTCCCCGATAAATGTGCTCATGACTACAGACTTTCAAAAAGTAAAAATAAATAAAAATTTTCCACTTTCCACCACTTTTCCCCATTTTTTACCATTTTGTTGATAACTTTTTTTTATTTCCGGCACTTTTGCGGGAGTATTTTTTTGAACGAAACAGTATGTTTGGTATGGAATATTAAAGGATTTTTTAATTTTGATAATTTATTTTTCCGACAACTTCAGATATGACAGAAAAATCGTTACTCATTGATGTTGAGAAAGCCATAGGAGATAAAAACCCCCGGTTGTTGAAAACACTTCCTGGTTTTGTTTTACGGTATTTGAAAAAGATCATTCATCAGGATGATTTGAATGAAATCATCAGACGGTTTCATGATCAGAAAGGACTTGATTTTGTAGAGAAAGTACTGGAATTCATGGGTATTACATATACTGCTGAAGGCTTGGAAAACATTCCGGAGCGGGGAAGGTTTTTATTTGTTTCCAATCATCCTCTTGGAGGGTTGGACGGGCTTGTATTTATTCATGTTATAGGAAAGATCTTCCCCTATCTCAAATTTCCCGTGAACGATTTTCTTCTCAACATCAAGAACCTGGACCCTATTTTTCTTCCCATCAACAAGCACGGGAGCCAAAGCAGGGATGCTGTCCACGCCATTGAAGAAGCCTATGCTTCAGACAGCCAGATACTATATTTTCCTGCCGGACTTTGTTCCAGAAAGATCAAAGGGAAGATTGTGGATCTGGAATGGAAAAAACATTTTATTACCAAGGCTGTAGAATACAAAAGAGACATTATTCCCGTTTATTTTTCGGGAAGAAACTCCAGCTTTTTTTACAATCTTGCCAACCTCCGTGTTTTTCTGGGAATAAAATCTAATATCGAGATGATTTACCTGCCCAACGAAATGTTCAAACAACGCGGAAAAAAACTGATTTTAAAAGTAGGCCAACCCATTCCTTACACTTTTTTTGACAGAACCCGCACGGCTAAGGAATGGGCAGATTATATAAAGGATATTGTTTATTCAATCGGAAGTACCATTAATAAAACAAACAATTAAATTTGCAAAAAAATACTCATCCCCATGGAAGATATCATTCCTCCTGTACCAAGAGAACTAATCCTAAAGGAACTTACTCCTGACAAGTTTGTCCGAAAGACGAACAAAGGAAACAATGAAGTATATATATTCACGTACCGGGACTCTCCCAACCTGATGCAAGAACTGGGGCGACTGCGCGAGATCAGCTTTCGTGAGGCCGGAGGAGGTACGGGAAAAAGCCTTGACATCGATGAATTTGATATAGGGGATCACCCTTATAAACAACTCATTGTATGGGACCCGGAGGCCCGTGAAATTCTGGGAGGGTACCGCTTTTTTATCTGCCGGCGTGATATTGATCTGTCCTGGCTGGCCACTTCTCATCTGTTTCGTTTCAGTAATAAATTCATCAGAGAATATTTGCCTTATCTGGTAGAACTGGGCAGGTCGTTCGTACAACCGCATTATCAGCAAACCGGAAAATCCGCCCGGAAAGGCATCTTCGCATTGGATAATCTGTGGGACGGTCTGGGTGCTGTGGTTATTGACAACCCGGGCATAAAATACTTTTTCGGGAAGATGACAATGTACCCGCATTTCAAGAAAGAAGCCCGTGACCTGATCCTCTATTTTCTTGACAAGTACTTCGGAGACCATGAGGGCCTGGTTATTCCTATCAACCCCCTGAAACCGGAATATGATGAAAAGGAAATGGAAAAAATTTTCTCGGGGAAGGATTATTTTGAAAATTATAAAATCCTTTCACAAGCTGTCAGAAATCTTGGAGAAAACATCCCCCCTTTGTTTAATTCCTATATGAATCTTTCCCCTACCATGAAGATTTTCGGCACTGTGATCAACGATGAGTTCGGGGATGTTGAAGAAACCGGGTTAATGATCACCTTGAAAGACCTTTACATTGATAAGGTTAACCGGCATCTGACCACATACAATGAAAATTATCGTTTGGATGAAGTGTGATCCGGATAGAGGTCAATAAGCCCGTTCATCCCGGCCTTCAATATAGTTGATAAAGGATCTGTTCGCCACTCTGTTTCCTCCGGGGGTGGGATAATCGCCTGTAAAATACCAGTCACCCGAATGATTCGGAATTGCTTTGTGAAGGTTCTCAATAGTCTGGTAAACAATCTTCACCTCAGCCTTAACCTCTTGGGTTTTGAGCATAGCACCTATTTTATCGGACAACTCTTCAGGAGTAAAAGGTTTGTAAATTTCCTTAACATAATTCCGGATCTTTTCTTTGGGCAATTTATCCTGTTCTCTGGCTTTCAGATAAACATTATTGATAATATTCTCCCGACCTGTTTCTTTCAACAGTTCGATAGCAGCCCTGAAAGCAATAAAATCTGAAAGTTTGGCCATATCAATCCCGTAACAATCAGGATATCTGATCTGTGGAGATGAAGAAACCACAATTATTTTCTTCGGATTCAGGCGGTCGAGTATCCGGATAATGCTTTCACGCAAGGTGGTTCCCCTGACAATCGAATCATCTATCACTACCAGGTTATCCTTGTTGTTACGTACAATTCCGTAAGTAACATCATATACATGCCCGACCATGTCTTTTCTACCAGCATCCTGGGCAATAAATGTCCGGAGTTTTATATCTTTGATAGCTACTTTTTCAACACGGGGACGGAACTGCATGATTTTTTCGACTTTTTTGGGGTCCAGAGGCAAAGACAGTTCCATAATCTTACGCACTTTTTCCTTGTTCATCTCATCCTCCAAACCCTTGATCATCCCATAAAAAGCCGACTCCGCTGTATTGGGAATATAAGAAAACACAGTATTATCCAAATCATTGTCCAGCACTTTCAAAATATGCGGTACAAGCAACTCTCCCAATTTTTTTCTCTCTTTGTATATATCTGCATCACCGCCCCGTGAAAAATAGATCCGTTCAAAAGAACACGATTTGACACGTCGTACTTTCCGGATCTGTTCAAAAGTGGTTTTTCCGTTCTTTTTGATAATTAGAGCCTGCCCCGGAGCGATCTCTTTCACTTTTTCATAAGGTACATTCAACGCCGTCTGAATAACCGGCCTTTCGGAAGCACTCACTACAATATCGTCATCCTCATAATAAAAAGCAGGACGTATTCCCCAAGGGTCCCTGAGCACAAAGGCATCTCCATGGCCGATCATCCCGGTGATTACATATCCCCCATCCCAGTGTTTACTTGCTTTTCGCAGGATGTTTCCCACATCCAGATTCTCTTCGATCAGAGGTGATATTTCCTTTTTACTGTAACCTGCTCTTTTGAACTTCCTGAACAGTGATTCATTTTCTTCATCCAAAAAATGTCCTACATTTTCCAGTACGGTCACCGTATCGGAAATATCCTTTGGTGTCTGACCAATGGCCAGAAGACTGTTAAAAAGCTCATCCGTATTGGTCATATTAAAGTTCCCGGCCAGAACAAGGTTTCTGGATCTCCAGTTGTTTTCGCGCATCACCGGATGCACATGCTCAATGCTGTTCTTCCCGAAAGTTCCGTAACGGAGATGGCCGATATACAATTCTCCGGCAAAAGGAATATTTTCCTTGGCCCACACAGGATCTTGGATCAGTTCGGCCGACTGATTTTTTGAGGTAAGTTTCTTACTGATCTTGGAAAACACAAACTGAATGGGGTTATCCGCATTGGAACGATACCGAAATAAATATTTCTCTCCGGGAGGCATATCCATTTTCAGGCAAACGGCACCAGCGCCATCCTGTCCGCGGTTATGCTGTTTTTCCATCAACAGATACAGCTTTTTCAGCCCATACTGCCAGCTACCGTAATTAATCCGATAATATTCAAGAGATTTTTTCAGTCTTATTAGGACAATCCCGCATTCATGTTGAATTGCATCACTCATAAAAATCCCAAATTAAAAAATTGATCATCACCTGCAAAAATAGGGATAATAATCCTACGGAAACAGAGAAAAACAAAAGTGTTTTGTTTTCCATAATATACAAAGACAGCATCAGTCAATATCAGGAAATCTCACAATATCTTTAACGATAAATGCGGTTGGATATTTTCGCAATATTTGATGATAAACCTTCAGGGCCTCTCTTTTTGTACGGAAATCTCCTATCCTGACTTTATAAAAAGGTGATTGGTAAAGCACATATACCGGATAATCCGGAAAAGCGGAAAGGAATTCCACCTTTGTTCTGATCGCCTGATCCCTGGCGGTGGGTCCGGAATTGAATAGCAACTGGATTCTGTATCCATCTATTCCTTTTTTTCTTTTATTCTTTTGTATCTGACGATTTACAATATCCTGTATCCGCGGATCCTGTCTTACCGTAATCGTTCCTGTTTGCCAGACCTCCTCCTTAATGCTTGTTTTCTCCTGCGCACAAACTCCCTGCACAAATAAAATGACAACCGCAAAAATAAATACGAAAAACCCGCTTTTCATGTTAAAATTTAGCATAGGAAGGATGGATACTAAGAACAGGTATCGGCGAATGGTTGACCATTTCCTGTGCCTCACTGCTCAGATACATTCTCAATGGATTGCCCCGATGGTTGCTAACCATGGAAATCAGTTCGGCTCCTACATGTACAGCATAGGCAATGGTAAGATCGGCAACATTACTGCCCTTATAGGAATCCCGGACTGTTTTCACCCCTCTTTTTTCAAGATATTCCGCAGATTGATCTGCATACTTGTTCAGACGGGAAATGACATCCCTGGCATTGGTTTCTCTGACATCTATCACATGTACCTCTGCTTCTAAAACTGTTGCCAGTTCACAGGTAAAAGGTACTTTCACACGCGTATCCTGACGTGCATCAATGGGCAATACGATCTTTGTGATTTTTTTCTTGCGAAACCCGTAACGTATGGTCATCACAGGACATGGTGCCTTGCAAACCACACGGTAGGCGTTACTACCCAGCCAGAATTCTTCAAATCCGGAAATCCCGTGTGTTCCCATAACAATCATCAGCGAACCATCTTTCTCTGCCTGCTCGGTAATGCCTTTATAAATACGTCCTGTACGGATCACATAGTCAAAATCTCCTCCTCCTTTGTATTTGGACTTATGTTTTTTAACAATTTCTTCACAAAACTCCTCAGTCGTTTTGGTATACTCCTTGTCTTTGTCCTTATCCTTCAGCACAAAAGGAAGATCATAATTTTTATCCTTGCGTACATGGATGATACGTAAACTCAGATTGAATATATTTGCCAGATAGATACCGTGATCCAAAGCATTCATGGAGTCCTTGGAAAAGTCGACAGGAACAAGTATATTTTGCATATATGTTGGAATTTAATGGTTAACCCAGTTATCAAAAGTAGAAAATAGTTTTAACAAAATCAAAACAAAAAGTCATCTCAGGAGAGGAACTTTCTGTTTTTGATCGAAACGGATTTTTTTCAAGATTATTCCCGATCTGATTTGGAGAACCCCCTTCATTTCGAGCTCTATCCTGCCACCGTGAAACACAGAACCCACCAGTACTTTTCCAATCTTTCCGATGTTTTCATATTCAACTTTTACCGGCACCCGGTAAATCTGTTCTGTGGAGGAAGGAATAAACACCTTCTCTTCGGTAGTTACATTTCCGATTTTTTCCGTTTCCAGAAAAATATCAGAAGAAAGTTGCTTTACCACAATTTTACGGGTCGAATGATTCACTATAGCCATATCTACATCCAGCAAAACAACTCCATCGCCAATTTCCCTGACTGTTATTTTTGAGATTTTGCCGGGTTGTACATCAATATTCGAACACCCTGTCAGGGCCCACCCCAGAAATAAAACAAACAACAGGGAATACCCTGTGCGATAAAAGAAAAAAGGCATAGACCGGTTCCTGTCAGTTATTATAATTATCCTTCCTCCAGTGCCTGCATTAACTCATCAGTCATTTCCAAGTTGTGATAAACATTCTGTACGTCATCCTCCTCTTCAAAATCTTCAACCAGTTTCAATACTTTCATAGCCTCTTCAACCCCAAGTGTTTTCGTCGTCACAGGAACCCGTTGCAGCTCGGCATTCTCTGCCTGTATCCCCATCTCATCGAGTTTTTTTTGTATGCTTCCAAAGTCCTCCAAAGCACAGGTAACGATCAGGGTATCTCCTTCATCCTCGATCTCCTCCGCTCCTGCATCAATAAGTTCCAGTTCAAATTCTTCCGGATCAATATCTCCCTTAGGGATGGTAAAAACACCTTTCCTATCAAAAACATATTTCAATGATCCGTTGGTGCCAAGGCTACCGCCGCGTTTGGTAAAGATAGACCGGATATTGCTGACAGTACGATTTTTGTTGTCGGTAAGACATTCTATAAAAATACCCACACCATGAGGGGCATATCCTTCAAAAGTCATTTCCTGAAAATTCGCTTCATCGGAAGAAGCTTTGGAAATGGCCCGTTCGATATTATCCTTGGGCATATTGACTCCTTTGGCATTCTGAATAGCCAGCCGGAGCCTCGGATTGGCAGACGGATCCGGTCCTCCCTCACGTGTGGCAATCTGTAATTCCTTTACAATTTTGGAAAAAATCTTAGAGCGTTTTGCGTCGAGCGCTCCTTTTTTTCTTTTTATGGTTGACCATTTGCTGTGTCCTGACATAATATTCCCTTTAAGTTTTGACAAAAATACAAAAATCCTCCTGCAAATATAAAATCAGCCTAATCATACAGCATCGTTATTTGAATTTTACTGTACCGATAGTCCTGTCGTAATCCAGCATTACTCCTTTTTTTCTCCCGTTTAACAACACCTCTATCAGATTTATCTGATTAGGATAAACCTCTGTCAACAGGTCATTTTCGATCGTTAATTCATGAAACTCTTTTTCCGGAAATGATTCCATATAACACCAGGTAACATCATAGTCCACCTCTTTTCCCAAATAATAAACCGGGATTTCCTCGCCCAGAATGCGGATATGAAAATGCCTAAGCAAATAAACCGATAAAAGGGAATCCGAATCCTCCCGTTCATTTTTTGATCCGAGTTTCATCAGGATACCTTCCTCCTGCCACACAGCATTTTCGAGATCATCCGTAAATATCTTCATGACGATCTGCAACTGTGCACTGTCATGGTTATAACTGACCTGACAAAGGCTTACATAAAATTTATGGGCAGAACTATTTCCCACAAATACAAATAACATCAGTATAATAAACCTGCCAAATTTGATCTTCTCCTTCATTATTATTTACTTTGTGTGTTAAATTAATAAATTTTTTAATATTTCATGAAATGTATTTCAAGTATTTTCTTCCCTTTTTGATTTTTCTTCTACCATTTTATCAAAGCTCATTAAGAGCTCAAGAAAACACCAATCATTCGGCATTCCGTCAGTTGCATGACGAATTTTCCACACCTAATTATTACAGGACTGCTTCCGGCGCTCCCGGCCAGGGTTACTGGCAGCAAAAAGCCGATTATTCTATTGCGGTGACCCTGGACGACCAAAAACAAAAGATCTATGGCGAAGAGACCATTTTTTATCATAACAATTCTCCCGATCCTCTTGATTATCTATGGATACAACTGGACCAGAACGTACGCGAACGAAATTCCTTCTCAAAGCAGGTCAGCACATCCCGGATATCAGACCCGATGAGTTTCAGCACAATGAAACAATTATTCAACGATTTCGACGGAGGTTTCAAAATCGAATATGTGAAAAATGCACAGGGAAAAGATCTCCCCTATATCATAAACTATACCATGATGCGCATCGACTTGCCGCAGCCCTTAAAGCACGGAGAGACATTTACCTTTAAAATTAAATGGTGGTACAATATCAATGACCGGGCCAGTATAGGTGGACGCTCCGGCATGGAATATTTTCCAAAAGAGGATAATTATATTTACACCATTGCTCAGTTCTATCCCCGGATGGCTGTCTATAATGATTTTGAAGGCTGGCAGAACAAGCAGTTTATCGGATGGGGGGAATTCACTCTCCCTTTCGGGGATTTTGATGTCAAAATAACGGTTCCGGCCGATCATATTCTGGGCGCCACAGGAGTGTTGCAGAATCCTCAGGAAGTATTGACGGCGAAACAAAGAGAGCGTCTGAAACAAGCCCGTTATTCCGATATCCCTGTTATGATTGTTACGGAAAAAGAAGTCCGGGCCAACGAGAAGACAAAAGATTACTCCCATACGAAAACCTGGCACTTCAAAGCCCAAAACGTAAGGGATTTTGCTTTTGCCACCTCGCGCAAGTTTATTTGGGATGCCATGGGTGTGCCTTTCGGAAAACGTATCGTCATGGCCATGTCTTATTATCCGAAAGAAGGGAATCCGTTATGGGAACAATATTCCACCAAAGTAGTAGCACATACCATCAAGACCTATTCCAAATACACCTTCGATTTTCCTTATCCCAAAGCAGTTTCGGTACACACAAACCGTATTGGGATGGAATATCCCATGATCTGTTTCAACGGCGGTCGTCCCGAGCCAGACGGTACTTATTCGGAACGAACCAAATACAACATGATCAGTGTGATCATCCATGAAGTAGGTCATAATTTTTTCCCGATGATCGTAAATTCCGATGAAAGACAATGGACCTGGATGGACGAGGGGTTGAACACTTTCCTCCAGGGTATCGCCGAAAGGGAATGGGACCATAACTTCCCGCATTGGTGTGGCAACCCTGCTGATATTGTCGATTATATGTCAGGCGATCCGGAAACCATGGTACCTATCATGACTAATTCGGAATCGCTGTTACAATTTTACAACAATGCCTATTCCAAACCGGCTACGGCACTGAATATTCTGAGAGAAACCGTTATGGGTCGAAAGTTGTTTGATTTTGCTTTCAAACAATATGCCCGCAGGTGGAAGTTCAAGCATCCTACACCGGAAGATTTTTTCCGCACCCTTGAAGATGCCTCTGCCGTTGATCTCGACTGGTTCTGGAGAGGATGGTTTTACACCACCGACCATGTGGATATTTCTCTGGATAAGGTTGCCGTCTACCGGATCAACACGAAAAATCCGGAGATCGAAAAGCCCATTGCCCGGGAAGAAGCAAAAAATGTCCCCGAACATATCAGCATCACCCGCAACAGGCAGTCGCTGAAAACAGCCGTTGAAAAAGATCCCTCACTGAAAGATTTCTATAACAGCTATGACAAATACGAAATTACACCCCTGGATAAAAAAAACTATGAACGGTATCTCTCATCACTCACCGATGAGGAAAAGAAACTTGTGGAAAACAAGAATTATTTTTATGAACTGACCTTTTCCAATAAAGGAGGCTTGGTCATGCCCATCATTCTGGAATTCACTTTCGAAGACCATACCAAAAAGCGGATTAAGATACCGGCCGAAATATGGAGTAGAAATAACAAAACCGTTTCCAAAGTCTTCCCGTTCCCCCAAAAAGTAAAACAAATTATCATTGATCCATTACAGGAAACCGCCGATACCGATGTCAGCAATAATGCATGGCCTCCGGTCGAACATATTAACCGGTTCGAACTGTTCAAATACAACTATCCGCAACGGCCTAATCCCATGCAGCAAAAACAAAAATCGAAGAAATAAAAAGCCCTGATCGGGGCTTTTTTTATTAAAAATTCACCACAAAATCCAGGAACGGGACTCCAAGGAAAATCGTCTTGGAAATATCCTTATTGTTTATGAAAGCAAGATCAATGGAATTTTTCTCCCCCAGAAAGCGTATCCCATAAGAGAAATTGCTGTAGTAATCATGGTCTTCATTGATACCAGGAATAAACCAGTTTTCTGAGACGAGAGCAATTCGCCGGGAGACCCTGGCCATTCCACTAATAGTAATAACCGGTTTCTTCGCAAAATCATTATTTACAAACCCCCAACCCAATCCTCCTGTAATATTCAAATTGGTTGTACCAAAGGTGGCAAATCCATTTAATACACCAAGTCCGGTAAAATCGGAATTATCATCATTTGAGTGATTAAAATAATTCACATACAGCACATTACCACCTGCATAAAAATTCTTAAATACCTTTGTGGATATTTTCGGATTCAAATAGTACACATAGGGAGCATCTCCGCTTTTAGACAATAAAGAGAACAATTCAAAACCTGCCGTAATATCCATAAATTTCAGAGGAGCATAACTGAAGGAATTGAAAAATATCCATACATTTTGATAAGTAGCGGTTTTTGCCGGCTTAGGAATTGCCGAACTTCCCAAAAGATATTTGTAAGGGTTTGGATTCTCAAACCATATTTTTCCCTTTTTTATTTTTACATTTTCTTCCGAAATCTCTTTGATTGATTTGATCTTGCTTTTTTCAATTGTGATCTGCCCCATGGAAGTAGAATTCACAATAATCGTCTGATCATCCTGAGAAACAAAGTTTCCCGTTATTTGCGAACCATCCTGCAAGGTAATTTGCAAGATAGTTCCCGGAATATAAACAATATTTTTCTGAGCCTGGCAGCTTTCTGTCGCATAAAGAAATATGCCGGCAAAAATCAAAATCTGAAACCACAACTTTTTCATTGTATTAACTTATTATTGCCAAAATTAATAATTAAATAATTAGATTTTACGATTTTAGCAACCAATAAGTTACGAATAACAACAAAAAAATAAAATAAAAATGATTTTCAATTATTATACCCAGAATATAACTTTAACAATTCTCACATAAACCCAAAACATTCTCCAAATGAAGCAATTTTACCAGTTCCGTCACTTCGGGTAAAACATGCACCAACTCAAAATCAAACTGGCACCTTTCAGCCTCTCTTACCATATCCACCAGAAAATCAAAACCGGCACTGTCCACAAAGTGGATCCTTTCCAAATCGATTGTAATCTTCATATCTTTCTTTTCCGGAATCCTCAACATTTCATTCCGCATTTCCCGGGCTACAAGAAAGCTGAAACGCTTTTCCTCGGGAAAAGAAAAAACCAGATGATTTTCACCAATAAAATCTTTCTTTATCATAATCATAAAAAGAAATTTTAAACGCGACGAAAATAAGAATTGATTTTTATGTAAATTCAAGGAAAAAGTTCTTTTTTTCAACAATTAACATGAATTATTCACGAAAACGCAAATTAAGTTCATCCAATTGTCTTTTTGAGATAAAGTTTGGTGCATCGGCCATCATATCCCGGCCGGCATTATTTTTCGGGAAAGCAATAAAGTCCCGTATCGACTCACTGCCTCCAAACATGGCTGCCAGTCGGTCAAATCCCAAGGCTATACCTCCATGTGGTGGGGCTCCATACCGTAGTGCCTCCATTAAAAAGCCAAATTGAGTGGCAGCTTCTTCGTCAGTAAAACCCAACAACTTCAGCATGCGTCCCTGCAGTGTCGTTTCATGAATACGAATTGAACCTCCTCCGATTTCCACGCCGTTTATAACCAGATCATAAGCATTGGCTCTGACTTGTTCCGGATGTTTCTCCAACAAAGTTAAATCTTCAGATAATGGAGAAGTAAAAGGATGGTGTGTGGCCATATACCTTTTTTCTTCCTCATTCCATTCCAATAATGGGAAATCAAGTACCCACAGCGGGGAATAATTTCCTTTTTCACGCAGTCCTAACCTGGTTCCCATCTCCAGACGCAATTCCGATAAAGCAAATAATGTCCTGTTTTTTTTCCCGGACAGGATCAACAAAAGATCACCTTTTCCAGCACCCGTATGCTCTCCCCATTTCATTAGTTCATCAACAGAAAAAAATTTATCTACGGAAGATTTAACGGAACCGTCTTCCTGAAACTTCACATATACTAATCCTCCGACACCGATCTGCGGCTGTCTCACAAACTCTGTAAGCTGCTCCAGTTGTTTTCTCGAATAACCGGCACTACCCGGCACACAAATCCCTCCGATGTATTCAGCCGTATCAAATACAGGAAACCCCTTCCCCTTGACCTCCATCGTAAGATTAGTGATCTCCAGCCCAAACCGGATATCCGGCTTGTCGGTCCCGTACCTTTCCATAGCTTCCCGGTAAGTCATCTGGGGAAAATTCCCATTATATTTTATCTGTAGAATCGTATCAAATAAATAGACGATTAATCCTTCAAAGACTTTAAGAACGTCTTCTCTCTCCACAAAAGACATCTCACAATCGATCTGGGTAAACTCCGGCTGTCGGTCAGCACGCAGGTCCTCATCCCTGAAACATTTTACCAATTGAAAATACTTGTCATATCCCGCTATCATCAGTAACTGCTTGAATATCTGCGGGGATTGTGGCAACGCATAGAACTGATGTTTATGCAGGCGGGAAGGAACCACAAAATCACGCGCTCCTTCCGGCGTTGATTTGATCAATGCCGGCGTTTCTATCTCCAGGAAACCGGCTTTATCCAAATACTTCCTGACTTCTTGGGCAAGACGATGCCGCAGGATCATTTTCTTTTTCATAGGCTCCCGTCGCAGATCCAGATACCTGTATTTCATCCGTATCTCCTCTCCTCCATCCGTATCCTTTTCAATCGTAAAAGGAGGCAATTCCGATCTATTTAAAATTTCTATCTTTTTAGCCTCGACCTCAATATCGCCGGTAGGCAAACATTTATTCTTATTGCTTCTCTCCCTGACAACCCCTTCAATCCTTACCACATCTTCCCGTCCCAGTTTTCTTGCTTCTTCACACAGCGCTGGATTCTGATCCAAATTAAATACAAGCTGGGTGATCCCGTACCGGTCACGCAAATCAATAAACGTCATTCCACCCAGATTCCGCACTCTTTGAATCCAGCCCGAAAGGATCACCTCTTTTCCGGCATCTTCTAATCTCAACTCCCCACAATTATGCGTACGGTACATAACAGAAAAATTTTGGCAAAAGTACATAAAATAATCACGGAGAATATTCTCTTTGCCCCGTTTTTTTTTCATCTTTACTCATCTTTTTTTTACATCATGAAAAAAGACAAAATTCTCAATGACACATATTTTATGAAACTAGCTCTGCAAGAAGCCCATAAAGCATTGGAAGCAGGAGAAATTCCTATCGGTGCAGTGATTACCTGCAATGAAACGATTATCGCACGTAGTTATAATCAGGTCGAAATGTTAAATGACCCCACAGCCCATGCTGAGATGCTAGCCATTACGGCAGCAAGTCATCACTTGGGAAGCAAATTCCTGGACAAATGTACCCTGTATGTTACCGTCGAACCCTGTCCTATGTGTGCAGGAGCCCTTTTCTGGGCCAGGATAGGCTGTGTCGTTTTTGGTACTAAGGATGAAAAAAGAGGATACCTGAAGCATCATCCGGAAATCCTCCATCCACGGACAAAAATAAAACAAGGGGTCCTCGAAAATGAAGCAAAGAAACTGATAGACAGCTTTTTCAATACCAAAAGAAAAAATGATAATAACCGGCCGGTATGAAATATAAATTGATTATTTTTCCTCTGAAAAGATATTGTCTTAAAAGGTCAGAGGTCCTGAAGAATGCCTCCCGGCTGACAGGCAGGGATCAGTTTGTGAGAACCTGCTTATAAAATTTTATATTGCCTTCTATGTATATTTACATAAAACGAACATGAATTTTTTTAATCCGCCAAAAGGCGGACAATCCGTCAGGGGATGGACAAAGGAGGAGTAAATTTCCCGCCGTTAGCGGCAAAAATATTATTAACAACCCCA
>DRPN01000162.1 GCA_011374625.1 Bacteroidota bacterium | reverse complement strand
GAGTTATTTTCTATTTCAAATAACACTATCCAAACCTGTTTTTTCTTAGATGATATTTATTTTATAAAAGTTGTGTTTCCCTTAAAAATTATTGTTTTTAAGTAATAAAATCATCCTTCAAAACAAAGAAAAACCTTTTCAATCAAACAATTTCAGACTTTCAAATACTTTCTCGACGATTTTTCCACAGACTTGTTGCGTCTTATCCATGATAGTCCTTCCCTTTTCCAGCAGTATTTTAGCATCCGGGGTTTCTTTTACCGCGGAGGCATTGATCAGAACGTTCATATAAGCTCCTTCTACTGCAACCCGTATAGCCAAAGCCCCCACCCCTGCATCAGAGACAGAGTTCGGGTTTCCTGTTTCCGCCATGGCTTTGATCACTTCCAGAGCGCTACAGGCCGTTTCCATCACCTGATAAGGAATATTCATGGCATGCAAAGTAGCTTCCTGAATAGCCCTGGACCGGTTTTCTTTCTCTTCGTCACTATTTTGGGGCATACCGTAGGCTTCCATGATTCTGTTAAAGGCAGCGGTATCCTCATCAACAAATTTTAGCAACCGGTTCTGTATTTCCTTTCCTTTTTCCGCCCATACGGAGAACTCTTCCCAGCGGTCATCCCAGCCGCGTTTGTGGCTTGAGAGGTTGGCCACCATGGTACCCAGCGCTGTTCCCAGGGCTCCGATATATGCCGCCACGGAACCGCCTCCGGGCGCCGGCGATTCAGAAGCCGTTTCATTCATAAAGCTTTCCAGCGTCTTGTCTATGAGTCTTTTCTTCGTTTTTTCTGCCAGCACATACTCAATGATTTTTTCTTCCGGTCTAAACGGATGTAATTCGTTTAGACCAAGCGTTTTCACAGCGATACGTATCAGTTCGCCGTCGGGAACCCCCAGCGAGCGTTTTTGTTTTCTCAGGAAATACTTCCCTGCCTCAAGCATTACTTTCAGGGGCACCAGTCCCACCAGTTCCGATCCTGTTACACGCAGTCCCCGCGCTTCCGCCCTGCGGCACACTTCGTCAAAAGCGATATGCAGGGGCGTCACCGACAGGTTGGTCAGGTTCATAGAGATCTGGGCTATGCCGTATTCTTCAATATACCAGCCTATCGCTTTCACACTTTTCAGACTTCCCGGGATCATCACGGGGTTTCCGTCCTTGTCTCTTACAATCTTCCCTGTAACAGGATCCCCTTCCCTCTTCACACGACCCCGCTCCCTCACATCAAAAGCCACAGCATTGGCACGCCGTACAGAGGTTGTATTTAAATTAATATTGTAAGCCACGAGAAAATCGCGTGCGCCAACAGCGGTGGCACCGGCCCTGGCGTTAAACACTGACGGACCGAAATCGGGTTTCCAGTGCGGATCAGCCAGTTTCTCTTTCAATCCCTCATATTCACCTGCCCGTACCATAGCCAGATTACGCCGTTCTTCGGTAAAGGCAGCATATTCGTAACAATATACAGGGATATTCAGTTCTTCGCCTATTCTTTGGGCCAGTTTCCGGGCATATTCAACGGTTTCTTCCATGGTAATGTTGGAAACCGGCACCAAAGGACATACATCCGTAGCCCCCATGCGTGGATGCTCACCATGATGGGTACGCATATCCAGTACTTCGGCCGCTTTTTTCACAGCCCTGAAAGCCGCCTCCACAACGGCATCCGGATCCCCCGCAAAGGTTACCACAGTCCTGTTGGTAGCCTTTCCCGGGTCTACATCCAGCAGACGCACTCCTTCCACTTGCTCTATTACCGAGGTGATCTGTTTAATCTTGTTCATATCCCTTCCTTCACTGAAGTTGGGGACGCATTCGAGGATTTTTTCTGACATTTTTTATATTTTTATATTTTATATTTATATTTCTGATAAGTTACTTTATACCTAATTACCTGCAACTTTGATTGTGAAATTAATTGAAATTAGTTTTTCGCTTTGCTCAGAACGAAATTTGCAACCTTCGGTTGCGAAATTAAGTTGTTAATTGTAATCTTCTGGATCGTCATGAACTTCTTTACTCCCTGTTGCTCTTATATAATTATTCAACTTAACACCAATAAAATCAATATTTTTCATAAAATAATCATAATCGTCATGATTTAATAAATTCCTATTATGTGCCTTTGTCAGCCATGTTCGCGTTTCATAAAGAGATCCTCTGGAATAATAACTGAAATGTTTCTTTTCTCTGTAATGAAATCTCCCAAACCCTTCACTAAGGTTAGCTGCTACCGAATCCACGGCTTTCAACAGTTGTTTCCCTATGGTATCTTTAGCAAAGTAATCCCATTTTTTTACAAAAGACCATACTCTTTCTCCCAAATCCATAGATAACTTATAAACCTCCAAATCTTCAAGTTTCATATTTAACAAATTCTATGATCAAATTTCCACCTAATTTCGCAGGCGTCAGCCTGCGAATTTCCACTTAATTACAACTTAATTTCCACTTAATTTCAACTAAATTTCTTTACCATTTAATATCACCTTCTCCACCAGATCACTCCCATAAGCATACGGCAGATACTCATATCCCGGCACTGGTTTGGTGATAATCAGATTGGCTTTTTTACCAACGGTGATACTGCCCAGTTCATCTTCCACCCCCATAGCATAAGCCCCGTTCAGTGTAGCGGCATAGATCACCTCTTCGGGCAGCAGCCGGAGCCTGATCATGCCGATGGACATCATCAGGAACATATTCCCTGACGGGGATGAGCCCGGGTTAAAATCAGAAGCTATGGCCAGCGGCAAGCCCGCATCAATCATTTTCCGTGCGGGTGCATCATTCAGTCCCAAAAAAAAAGAAGCCCCGGGCAAGACGGTCGGCATGGTATCCGAATCTTTCAGCAACATTATCTCCTCCCGGTCCATATACTCCAGGTGATCCACTGAAAGAGCGTCATACTTCACCCCTGTCTGTATTCCTCCTGAGAAATCCAGTTCATTGGCATGAATCTTGGCCCGCAATCCGTATTTCATCCCTGCCAGCAGGATCCGGTCGGTTTGTTCCGGGTTAAAGAAACCCCGGTCGCAGAATACGTCAATAAAATCGGCCAGATCTTCTCCTGCCACACGGGGAATCATCTCATGGATGACCAGGTTTACATAACCTTCCCGGTTGTTCCGGTATTTCTCCGGGAATGCGTGGGCACCGAGGAAGGTGGCACGAACAGTGAGCGGGGTATGTTCACGTATGCGGCGTATGACCCGTAGCATCTTCAATTCATCCTCCGTGTTCAAACCGTAGCCGCTTTTTATCTCCACGGCCCCGGTACCTTGCGATATGATCTCTTCAATCCTGATCAGGGCCTGGTCATACAACGCCTCCTCCGAAGTCTCATGCAACAGGCGGGCTGAGTTCAGAATCCCTCCGCCCCGGCGGGCTATCTCTTCATAAGACAAACCCATCACCTTATCACGGTATTCTTTTTCGCGGCTTCCGGCATATACCAGGTGGGTGTGAGAATCACAGAAAGCCGGCATGACGACCTTCCCTGAAGCATCCATCACTTCACCGGCAGCAACAGAGGCCTCCCGGTCCCCCATTTTTCCGTATCCCGTTATTTTATCTTCCTCTATCAGCAACCAGGCATCCTCTAAAAATGTTAAACGTGACATATCCTTCCCGGAAATTTTTTGCTTTCTCTCACACCCGGTCACCAGCAGTTGTTTTATATTTTTTATAAGCATCTTTCCCGGTATTTATGTGCTAAAATAAGAAAACTGCATTTCCCTGCAAAAAAGCATTTTTTTGAAAACTCGTAATTTTTAACAACATTTGCATCTAAACCTAACGTACCAAAAACCTGAAATCCATGCGACAGATCATTTTTTCCCTCGTGTTTCTGCTGCTTACAGAGCTTTTCGTTTATAGTCAGTCAGAAAAGAAATCCGAAAACATAACCTCTGCCACAGAAGAGAGCACCAAGACCGGCTGGAACTTCGGAGCGCTGCCCACCATTACTTTCGATTCTGACCTGGGATTTCAATACGGAGGGCTGGTCAATTTATATAATTATGGAAACGGGAGCAGGTATCCCCGGTACGATCATTCCCTCTATTTTGAGATTTCCCGTTTTACCAAAGGAAGCGGGATTAATCGTTTTTTCTATGACTCGGATCGTCTGCTGAAAGACATCCGTACCACATTGGATTTAAGCTACTTAACCGACCAGAAACTGAATTTTTTCGGTTTCAACGGATATGAAACGACATACAACCCGGGTTGGGTGGATGACAATGACACAATGGTCTACCATTCACGCGTGTTTTATGCCTATGGCCAAAAAATGTTACGGATCAAGATGGATCTGCAGCAAAAATTCGGGTCCACCGATTTCGGGTGGGTTGCAGGTTTTGCCGTATATCATTTCAAAACCGGACCTGTGGATATTGACAGGCTGAACAAAGGGAAAGCCCCCGATAAACAACTTCCGGATATAAAAGGATTATATGATAAATATGTAGATTGGGGCATTATCAAACAGGACGAAAAAGACGGAGGATGGGTTAACTATCTGAAAGGCGGCATCACTTATGACAGCCGGGATAACGAACCGAACCCGATGAAAGGCATTTGGACGGAAGCTACCATACAGTTTGCCCCGTCTTTCCTGGGAAACGGCGATTACGGACATGCCAAATTTGCCCTTATCCACCGGCAGTACTTCACCCTGATAAAACACAAGCTCTCTTTTGCTTACAGAGCTGCCTACCAGGATATGCTCTACGGAAAAGCTCCCTTTTATTCCTACCCTCTGGTTATGACATCTTTTATGAAAGGGGCCTATTCGGAAGGACTGGGTGGTTCCAAAACCTTGCGGGGGATTCTCCGTGACCGGGTTGTGGGCAAAGGGATTATATACGGTAATGCCGAATTCCGCTGGAAATTCATCCGGACACGATTCATCAACCAGAACTGGTATTTTGCCCTCAGCTCTTTCTGGGACTGGGGCATGGTGATTCAGAAAGTTCCGGTGGATATCAGACATGTCATCCCCAACCCTGATGAGGAAATCTCCGATTATTTTTCCGGGAAAAAAGAAAAACTTCATAACAGTGTGGGGGCGGGATTGCATATAGCCATGAATGAAAATTTCATCATTGCATGTGACTACGGGATGGCCCTGAATGAACAGGACGGAACTTCCGGAATCTATATTGGGCTGAACTTTTTGTTCTAGACACACGGTTTTTTTAATTACAACAGGATATTGATTTGAAGATTTATGTTTTCACCCTCTGTCTCCTCTGTGCCTGTCGATGGCAAATAAATATCTTTTGTGTACTGTGTATCCCTCATTTTCTCCAACATTCCATCAATTTTTCATCCACCAAAACCCGAAGGGTGAAGGAGTACCATCATTCCATCATTCCAATTTCCTAATGTTAAAAAAATTAAATTTTTTTTAACATTAGGCACTTTGGTACACAAATTGAAAATGCTTTTGCGAACCGATTTTAATAAAGAAAGGAGTATTAAGATTATGAAAAAACATTATACACTGACAATATATCAGAACACAGGAAGGTTTTTTGTTTTCGTAATTTTCCTTTTTCTGCTTTCATCAGCTACCGGAACTGCTCAATATTTCGGAAGGAATAAGCCTTATTATAAAAAATTCAATTATAAGGTTTACGAAACACCCCATTTTGATATCTACTACTATCTCAAAAACGATTCCGTACTCAATCAGTTGGCACGAATGAGTGAGGAATGGTATAATCGGCATTATCCTGTTTTCGGGATGAATCTGAAAGGACACAATCCGTTATTTGTTTACAACAACCATGCTGATTTCCAGCAGACTACCGCTATATCCGGAGAAATAGGAATCGGAACGGGCGGGGTTACCGAAGCGTTGAAAAACCGGATTGTCATGCCGGTCGCTCCCGTTTATGCACAAACAGACCATGTACTGGGTCATGAAATGGTACATGCTTTTCAATATACGGTTATTTTAAATGGGGATTCGACAAATATGAACTCTTTAAGCAACCTCCCGTTATGGATGGTAGAAGGGATGGCAGAATATTTATCTATCGGCAGTCTGGATGAAAACACTGCCATGTGGATGAGAGATGCTGTTTTACACAATAAGTTTCCCACCTTCAAGGATTTGGATCGTGATCCACAGTATTTTCCCTACCGTTGGGGTCAGGCCTTCTGGGCATTTGTCGGAAAGACATGGGGGGATGATATTATATACCCTTTGTTTGTCCGGACGGCTCAGGTAGGGTATGAGCAGGCTTTCAAGGATGTCCTGGGGGTAAATGTCGGGATACTGGAAGGGATGTGGAAAAGCGCTTATACCTTATATTATAAACAATTTCTCCCTGATTCGGTCGAGAAACTTACCGGCGATCCTGTTGCTTTTCCCGGAAATGCAGGGAAAGTTAACGTCTCCCCTTCTCTGAGCCCGGACGGAAAATACCTGATCTTTCTTTCGGAAAAAGATGTGATCTCTTATGATCTGTTCCTGGCAGATGTACGAAAGAAAAAAATCAGAAAAAGAATTTCCGCCACAATACAACATCATGAGATAGATGCTATGAACAACCTGGAGTCGGCCGGTACCTGGTCGCCGGACAGCCGGTATTTTGCCTTTACCGTTTATGACAAAGGGAAGAACGCTCTGGTAATCGTGGACATAAAAAAGAACAAGATGATAAATAAAATCACGATTCCCGGAGTACCTGCATTCTACCAGCCGACCTGGTCACCTGACGGCAAAAGCATTGTAGTTGTCGGAATGGTGCAGGGAACGACCAACCTGTATCAATATTTCCTGGATAACGAAGAAGTACACAAAGTTACCGACGATCGTTACTCCTATCTCCATCCTTGCTGGTCACATGACGGACGTTACTTGTTGACAGCTACCGACAGGACGATTCAGCCCACCAACAAACCTTATTTTCATACCAATCTGGCAATCATTGACATGAAAACCAAAGAGGTGCAAGTACTCCCGGTATTCAACGGCGCCGACAACCTGAATCCCCTGTTTTCCGTAGATGATCAGTCTGTCTTTTTCCTATCCGACCGCGATGGGTTCCGGAACCTATACCGCTACGACCTGCATAGCGGAAAGGTTTATCAACTAACGCGGTACGAGATCGGAATTACCGGGATCACTCAATATTCTCCGGCAGTAAGCATCTCCAGAGAAAACAACGAACTGGTTTATTCTTATTATTCCGATGGAAAATATACGATCCACAAAGCGAGGATTAATGACTTCCCGGCTGTTGAAGTGCCTCGCGATTCCCTGGACTTCAGGGCAGCAATCCTTCCTCCCGTAAAACGACTTGGTGTGGATTTTGCTGACAGAGGCAGGAATGACCGGCAGGCACTGACAGAAATACACCCGGAAGATTACTTGAAAAAACCCTATAAGGGTCGATTCAAACTGGACTATATATCCAACGTTCAGGCAGGTATTTCCACCAACAGTTTCTCACGTGGAATGGCCGGAAGCGTATTTGCTATTTTCGGCGACATTGCCGGCACCCAGCAGTTGTTCACTTCCCTGGCCCTGAACGGTCAGATCTACGATTTCGGGGGCCAGGTAACCTATGTTAACCAAAAAAACCGTCTTACCTGGGGCGCCAGCATATCCCACATTCCATATCTCAATGGATATACTTACATTAAACCGGATACCATAATGTCGAACAATGAAAAATTTCTTGTGGATAATCTGGTGTATAACATTCTGCGTATCTTTGAAGACGAGGTATCTCTGTTTGCTTACTTTCCCCTTTCCACTACCAAAAGATTCGAATTGGGCGCCTCTCAGGCGTTTTACTATTACAGGCTGGACGAATACAACAACTATTATGATCCTGTTTATGGCACTTATTACGGGCAGTCCAGGAAAAAACTCCCTGTCCCCAAGGGTATACAGATGCAGACACTCAATGCGGCCTTTGTGCTGGATAACTCCATCAACGGGCTGGCCTCTCCCATGCGGGGATCCAGAGCCCGTCTTGAAGTAGATAAATATTTCGGTGGTTACAACTACCTCTCCCTGCTCGGCGATTACCGTAAATATTTTTATCTGCCCCCTTTAACAGTGGCCGTACGGGGAATGTACATAGGCAGACACTATATCCATAATGACAACTATTACATCAATCCCCTTTCTCTCGGTTATCCTTGGTATATGCACGGTTATGACAGCTATAAGGTATTTGACAATATGTCTATGGACAAAGCCAACTTTATCCTGGGGCAGCTCTATGGAAACCAAATGGCTATTGCTAACGCGGAGGTACGTCTGCCATTCATTGGTCCGGCACGTCTGGGTCTGATCAAGACCAAATATTTCTATACCGAGCTGACGGGATTTTTTGACGGAGGACTTACCTGGGATACAGGAGACCGTTTCTCCCTAAATTATGAAGACTTCGATCCCAAAAACAGAGTACCCCTTTTCAGCACCGGAGTATCCGCCAGAATCAATGTGATGGGGGCCATGGTGGTCGAGCCTTTTTATGCTTGGCCGATTATTGGAGAACGTATAGCCGGAGGATATTTCGGAGTTAACTTCCTGCCGGGATGGTAGTGAAAATCTGAAGTTCGATGCTCGTAGAATAGATATAATACATTCAAATAATAAAATTTATGAAAACAAAAATTTCAGACCTGACAATTAACGAAACCATCAATTATCTTCAGGAAATCGGGGATAAAAAAAATGTTGAACCTTTGGAATCATTGGTGCAGGAAGATCCTTCCCTGGCCAATCTAAAGATCAGTGAGGTAAAAGAGACAATCCATCTGAGCCGGGCCACCTGGAGAGGAACTGAACATACCTTTGGCTACATCAGGCCGGGCGAAAAAAAAGGACTACATCCGATTTTGTATGCCGGATCTATTGAGCCTGATATATCTCTCAAAAATGCCAGGGTGGATATTCTTTTGGCTGGAATATACACCATGAATTATCCCGGCTGGGGACGCCATAATATATTACTTCAATTTTATACACAACACGGCACGGATGCCAAAGGCAAACCTGTCAAGGTCCAATTTCAGCAGAAATATGTTTCCAAAGAGAATGAAGGAGCCGGCGTACTGGGAAATTTTATTTTCACCGGACTGAAAGTCCCGCCCAGCGGGCTGGATTTCGAAGTGAATGTCATCAACCTCTCCAACGAAGAAGACGAAGCAGCACTAACCGTACTGGACAGTGAGGTAATCCGCAAAGGACTTGATCTGGCACATACCGCACTGTCCGGTCTGGAAACTATCAGTCGGTTGGGAGAAGGAATCGTCAAGTTGGTACTCACACGGAACCGCAACAAGATCGTCCAATCTTTTCATCTGGGGCTTAATCTCACCCATGTGCAGGGACCGCTCGCCCGTCTCCGTGAGGGCACTTTCCTGGCTATACAGTGCCGTCGTGACCAACTCGACTGGTCCGACTGGGTATATGATGCCCACAAAGGTCTTGTAGTATTACAACAGGATACATCCGTGAGATTACCCTATAATCATATACTCTTTACAGTAATAAAACACAAGGAAGATTGATTCCTGATAATTGGTATACAAATGATAAAGGAAGTTGCTTCGGCCTCATAAATTCGGCCTCGCCAGTACGAACGTCCGTCAGGGCAGACGAGCAAAATCCATTTATATACAAAAACACAGGAAGATTAAAAACTCAATAAATCTTTCATACTGAAGCAACCGGTTTTTCCCACGATGAATTCAGCAGCCAGAACAGCGCCCAGGGCAAAGCCTTTGCGACTTTTTGCCGAGTGGGTCAGTTCAAGGGTATCCATCTCCGAGTCATAACGCACTGTATGAATACCGGGAACCATATCCCGCCGGTATGAAATAATAGGAAGCTCTTCCCCATTTTCTGCCTGACGGTTCACCCACGTTTTTTTCCGGTCGATCCGATACAGAATGTCTTCTGCCAAAGTAATAGCCGTACCACTGGGGCTATCCAGTTTCTGCACATGGTGTGTCTCTTCCAGCATCACGTCATAATCAGAATGCCGGTTCATGATGTCTGCAAGCAGCCGGTTAATATGGAAAAGGATATTTACACCCAGACTGTAATTAGAGGCATAAAAAAAAGCTTGTTTTTCCACCTCGCAACGTTCTTTGACCTCATCCATATAGCTGGTCCATCCTGTCGTACCAGAGACAACAGGAAGATGAGCGTCAAAGCATGTGTTGATATTCTGCAGCGCTGCATCAGGGCTGGTAAACTCAATGGCAACATCAGCCTGCTTCAGGTTTTCAGGTGTCAGATCCTCCTGATTGTCAATATCAATGACAAGGGGAAAGGTATGCCCGCGATTTTCTGCCAGAGCCTTAATCTCCTTTCCCATTTTCCCGTAACCTATAAGGGCAATTTTCATCTGTTTAAAAATTTTTATTTTATTAATAATGAAGAAAATAAAAATTTTCTTCACCCATGTAACCGGTTACTCACAGTAAAACTGTTCGTGAGCCCGCTGTGCCCGGTTCGCTCTCCCATGAATTTTTTTAATCATTTCTATTTGTGAATTTTTGAATGAATCTTCCCGCTGCAAGCAGACACAGTATCATCATGGGGTTGTTAATAATATTTTCGGTGCTAGCGATGAGAAATTCAGCTCTCCCTTGTCCGTCCCCTGACGGATTGTCCGCCTTTTGGCGGATTAAAAAAATTCATGTTCGTTTCATAATTATATATTTCGAATAGGAGAAAAGTAGTGATAAACACAGGTTTTTTATAAAAATAAAAAAGGAAGCTCAAAAGCCTCCCTTTCCATCATTATAACATTCAGTCTTTCACTGCTTTTACGACAGCTTCAAAGGCTTTGGGTTCATTCATCGCAAGGTCAGCAAGCACTTTACGATTCAGGCTGATCCCTTTTTTATTAAGTTTACCCATAAACTCCGAGTAAGACATGTCGTATTGTCTTACGCCGGCATTGATACGCTGTATCCAGAGGGCTCTGAAGCTGCGTTTTTTGTTACGTCGGTCCCGGTAAGCATAAGTCAGCCCTTTTTCCAGAGCATTTTTAGCTACCGTATAAACGTTTTTCCTGCGACCCCAATAACCGCGGGTCTCTTTGAGGATTTTTTTGCGTCTTCTGTGCGACGCCACACTATTAACTGATCTTGGCATTGTTTTTTCATTTTTGATGGTCAGCGTTTCCGTTTTGCCTGCCTGTCTGATATAGCCAAACAGGACGGAACCCTTTGGAGCTGTGCCACCAAGTTAGACATAATAATTATTTCATCGCAAGCAATCGCTTCACATTGTCCAAATCGGCTTTATGAACCATAGTAAAATATGTCAGGTTTCTTTTCCGTTTCTTCTCCTTTTTTGTCAGGATATGACTTTTGTAAGCATGTTTCCTTTTGATCTTCCCCGTTCCGGTGAGTGAGAATCTCTTCTTAGCCCCCGGATTTGTTTTCATCTTTGGCATTGCTTCTCTCTTTTTTTAGTTTATCAATTCAATATATTATTTCTTTTTTGTCTTTGGTGTCAGGATCATGATCATCCTTTTCCCTTCCAGTTTTGGCAGTTGTTCCACTTTGGCAATTTCTTCAAGATCCTGAGCCAGTCTCAACAACAGGATCTCTCCTTTTTCCTTGAACAAGATCGTTCTGCCCTTGAAGAACACATAGGCTTTAACTTTAGCACCATCCTCTAAAAATTTTTCGGCATGTTTCAACTTAAAATTATAATCATGCTCATCGGTATTCGGGCCAAAACGGATCTCCTTGACAATAATTTTGGTTGTTTTTGCTTTGATCTCCTTTTGTTTCTTTTTTTGCTGATAAAGAAACTTCTGATAATTCACAATCTTACATACCGGAGGATCTGCATTTGGAGAAATCTCAACCAGGTCCAGTTCCTGTTCCTCAGCGATCTTCAATGCATCCTGCAGGGAATAAATTCCGGGATCCACATTATCACCCACCAGACGAACAGCCCGTGCACGGATGTGTTCATTGACGCGGTATCTCGGGACGATCTTCCGGTTTTTGTTTCTGTTATAAGCTATAGTTCAGTCCTCCTTATTTTGGTTAATTATTCGTTTTCTTTCTCAATCTTTTCTTTTAAAAAACGAACAAATTCATTCGTTTTCATGCTGCCCAAATTGCCTTTCCCCTGCCGTCGAATAGAAACTGTCCCGCTTGTTTCTTCTTTTTCCCCAACGATCAACAAGTAGGGGATCTTCTTTAACTCATTGTCTCTAATCTTCTTACCTATCTTTTCATTCCGATCATCTATCAGGGTGCGAATATCGGAATTATTTAGAAAATTCAAAACTTTTTTTGCATAATCATTATATTTTTCACTGATAGGCAGGATAATAACCTGATCCGGTGCCAGCCAGAGGGGGAATTTTCCGGCGGTGTGTTCAATCAACACCGCTACGAATCTTTCCATGGAACCAAATGGCGCCCTGTGTATCATCACCGGCCGGTACCTCTTGTCATCGGCACCGATATATTCAAGGTCAAAACGTTCCGGCAGGTTATAATCCACCTGGATCGTCCCCAGTTGCCACTCCCGGCCCAGGGCATCCTTGACCATAAAATCCAGTTTGGGACCGTAGAAAGCAGCTTCTCCCGGGACTGTCTTAGTCTTCAATCCTTTTTCTTCGCAAGCTTCGATGATGGCTTTTTCGGCTTTGTCCCAATTTTCGTCACTTCCGATAAATTTTTCTTTCTCCTTCCTGTCACGCAAAGATATCTGAGCCGTAAAATTCTCAAAATGAAGTTTATTGAAGATAAGGAAGACAATATCAATAACCTTTATAAATTCGTCTTTCAACTGATCAGGACGGCAAAAGATGTGCGCATCATCCTGTGTAAATCCCCGTACTCTGGTCAGTCCGTGCAGCTCCCCGCTTTGTTCATAGCGATAAACCGTACCGAATTCGGCATATCGTATAGGCAATTCTTTGTAGGTGTGAGGTTTGGAGCGGTATATCTCACAGTGGTGAGGACAGTTCATGGGTTTCAGCAGAAATTCTTCTCCTTTCACCGGCGTTTTAATCGGCTGGAAAGAATCCTTGCCATATTTTTCATAATGCCCGGATGTTACATACAACTCTTTTTGTCCTATATGCGGCGTAATCACCGGCTCATAGCCAAAATCTTTTTGTATTTCTTTCAGATAATTTTCCAGTCTTTCCCTTAGTTGGGCTCCTTTGGGAAGCCACAGGGGCAAACCCTGCCCCACACGCTGGCTGAAGGTGAACAATTCGAGTTCTTTGCCGATACGGCGGTGATCTCTTTTCTTAGCTTCCTCCAGCCATAACAGATATTCTCCCAGCATTGATTGTTTGGGGAATGTGATCCCATAGATACGGGTCAGTTGCTTACGGTTTTCATCGCCCCGCCAATAAGCCCCTGCCACATTCAACAGCTTGATAGCCTTGATCGGTTCAGTATTGGGCAGATGAGGCCCACGGCACAGATCAGTAAAGTTGCCCTGGGTATAAAAAGTGATCTCCTGATCGGTCAGCTCGTTGATCAACTCCACCTTATATTCATCTCCTTTGGATTTAAAAAACTCCAGGGCTTCTTCTTTCGAAACTACTTTTCGCTGATATTTGTTCTTCTGGCGTGCCAGCTCTTTCATTTTTTGTTCAATACGTGGCAGTTGGTCTTCGGTAATCACCACCCCGTCGCCCGGATCCACATCATAATAAAAGCCGTTATCTATGGCCGGACCGATGCCGAATTTTATACCGGGATACAAGGATTCCAAGGCTTCTGCCATCAGGTGTGCCGAAGAATGCCAGAAAGTATGCTTTCCCTCCTTATCATCCCAGGTGTGGATACGGATCACCGCATCTTCATGAACGGGCCGGGTCAAATCCCACACTTCTTCGTTGACCGTAATGGCGAGCGCTTTTTTAGCCAAACCGGGATGTATACTCCGGGCAATCTCCAGACCCGTTACACCTTCAGGAAATTCCTGTGTATGTCCGTCAGGAAAGGTTATCTTGATCATATCTCTTTGCTATCTGAAAAATAATGGGCAAAGATAGTGAAATATAAGGCAAAAGATTTAAAGTAAAAAGATAAAAGCAACAAAGATGTGATAAAATTCAGCCGTTGGTATTCAGCTTTCCGGTAACAGAACCTTCTTCTCCCTGTACTCAGACGGGGTATAACCCGTATAGTTTTTGAAAATATTATTAAACGAAGATTTTGAATTAAATCCGGCTTCGAGCGCAAGTGCCAGCAAGGTATAATTTTTGTATTGTGAGTCATTCATCATTTGGATTACTTCTTTCACCCGGTATTCATTCACGAAAGTATAAAAGTTCTTTTTCAATTTTTCGTTCAGTATCTGTGTAAGGTAATGCCGTGGAATATTCAAGCGAACTGTCAGATCTTGGATTGATAGCTCCCCATTGAGATAGGGTTTTTCTTCCTCCATCAGTTTCAGCAATTGTTTCAGGTATTTCCGGGCCTCGGTCTCTTTCAATCCCGAACGTTGATATTTGACTCCCGACCCGCTTATGCCCTTTTGTTCTTTTTCATTCTCTCCTCCCTTCTCAATGATCCCGTAATGTTTGTATATCTCCTGTTGTTTATAACCATAAATACTGAAGGCAAAAGCAAAAAGTGTCAATCCTATGTAGGAAAACAGGAGAGGATTGGTAGAGGTATCTCCACTGATCATATTAAAGGCTCCGGCAATAAACATAGCCAGGTAAGTAACGGAAAAACTGATCGAAACTACTTTCAGCCAGTTCAGGGTGATTTTTTCCGAAGTAAAGGAATAAAGATCCCGTATTTTTCTCTGGTGTTTCCTTATCAGGTCGAATGTGAGGACACTATATACCGTAATAGACACAAAAAAGGATATACCATAGGTAATGCGCAGCCAGAGTAACTTATCATGCTCAAAATAATGATCCAGAGCGATCACCTTCTCCTGCCTATAAACAAAAGTCAATACAAAAAAAACCACAAAAGGAATAAAATGCAGCCAATTTTTCCATCCGAAATGCGGTTTTTCACTGAAAAGGAATTTGGTATACAGGTACATCAGCGGTCCATATGTAAATGGGATAAAAGTAAATGCTAGCAACTGCTGATAATACTCCTTGCTCAAGGCGAAGATCATCTCCAGTGAGATCAGAAACAACCACCCCGCCATGATCCTGTCATGCAGCTGTTGCGGCTTTTTTGTCGCAATCATCAAACCGGCAAAAAACGACTGAACAATTCCTATATACAACACAGGCTCCATAAAACAATGATATAAAACCGTTCAAAGATAACACTCGAAAATAAAAATTGTTTCGGACATTAAAAAAATTACTAAATTTCTAACAAATTCAAAACAGGCATGCTCACCCAAAAAACAACAATTACTTTATTGTTTTTGGCATTGTTCCTGCCCATGCAGGCTCAGGTTACCATTTTTCCGGAAGTAGACAAAGTAAAGAATTCAAGAAGAATAGAAATTGTTAAAGTAGAACTTACCGATGAATTTACCATTATTGATTTCTATTATGCCCCCATTCGGACGGAAAACTCTACAGTAGGTGAGTGGATATGTGTAAGCAATAAATATTATATCACTCCTGCTAAAATGGATATGCGCAAATACCTGATCATGGCCAAAAACGTTTCCATTTGTCCCAAATCTACTAAAGTCATTACTACCCAACGGGAAGATATAACCTACCAGTTATATTTTCCACCCCTGGAAACAGGAATTTACAAAATTGATATCATTGAAAAGAAATCAGGAGGCACGAATTTTTACGGAGTTCATATCAATAACCAAAGAGACCGAAATGCACCTGATTCTGTGCCATACCGGAATCAGGTTGCTTTCATGAAATATTTTTACACACACAAAGACCGGTTGGATAAAATTGAAGGCCTCTGGAAACTTGATATCCGGCAGCAGCACTTTTTTTATCACGACCGCTACGCGGAAGATCTGACAACCGAACCTCAGGTTGTAGCCATCATGAAAAAAGGAAATCTTTTCATAACTTACGGAGAACATGGAAATAATCGGGATGAATATTTCCGTAAACTTACCGGCAAAAAGGGATATTTTTTTCGTAAAAAAATACCTGAAGTGGAATCGGAAGCTTCCGGATATATTGTCTTCGGAAACCCAAACCAGTTTTTTATCAAATATATCCTTCCCGACCGGCTTGCCCATTATTATCTGCTAAAGGACTATATGTCGGGAGACAAACTTTATGAAATTGCAAAATACACCAGGATCCCGGTGGAGAACCCCATAATCAAAACGAATTTGCTGGAAATTAAAAAGGATAGTATTAAGTGAATGAGAAAGAGATGGTCTTAGGAGTTGCCACGCCACTTTCGTTGGCTCGCAATAATAATTATGTAAAAATAGAAAAGTATTGTTATTTTGTAAATTCGTTTGAATAATAACAGAACATGCGTATAGACATCATCGCTGTGATTCCTGAGATACTGGAGGGACCGTTAAGCCAGTCCATTGTTCAAAGAGCTCAGAACAAAGGCATAGTTGAAATTCATGTTCATTCTTTGCGCAATTATACGGAAGACCATTATAAAAGCGTAGATGATTATGCCTACGGTGGGGGAGCTGGTATGGTGATCAAGGTCGAGCCTGTTTTTAAGGTACTGGAAAAACTGAAAAGAGAAAGGAATTATGATGAGATCATTTACGTAACGCCCGATGGAAAACCTTTTCACCAGCAAACAGCCAACAGGCTGTCTACTTTGAAAAATATCATTATTCTCTGTGGTCATTATAAGGGCATAGACCAGCGTATCCGTGATCATCTTGTGACCATGGATATATCCATAGGAGATTATGTAATCTCAGCCGGCGAACTGGCAGCTGCTGTGATAACAGATGCTGTGGTACGGCTCATTCCGGGAGTTCTGAACGATGAGACCTCCGCCCTGACTGACTCTTTTCAGGATTACCTGTTGGCACCTCCTGTTTACACACGTCCTGAAGTTTTCAATAATTGGAAGGTCCCCGACATTTTACTTTCCGGCAATCAAAAAAAAATAGACCAATGGCGTTTGGAACACTCCCTAAAAAAAACAAAAAAAATACGTCCTGACCTGTGGAAAAAAATGGAGGATAGAACAGATCCTGACAAATAATCAACCACGCAAATCTTCTTATGTTGCAACCCCGAAATCATAACCTCCTCTCATGTTCAACAGAACTGATTATAGGATTAATCCCAAGTATTATGAATTGAAAAAAGAAGGTGAGATAAAAAAACCCGGCCTTTTTTACAAGCCGGGTTTCTTTCACAGCTATATTCTATGATATTTTAAGCTGTCAGTTTTTCGGCATAAACGTTTTTAACTTTGGCAATCATTTGGTTCCGTGTCATCTTTCCTTCTGTCTCGAAGCCCACTAATTTGGAAGCCAGCTGTTTATCCTGAAGCAATTCTTTGTAAAATCTTTTCGGCGTATTAGAAGGACCAAAGATATAAATAGCATCCGAATCCTTTATCTTATTGATTATCATGTCATAGTACTTCTTTAGTTGTTGTTCATGACGTTTGGTCTTCTTTTTCTGGGGATTTACAAACATTCCTCCCACGCGTGAATACTGTTTTTTTTCTCCCTCTATCCTTACTCTTGTTTCTATGGGAGATTCAATTTCCTCAATAGCCTGTGTTCCATTGACGAGCGTAATCACATACGCTTTTTCACTGTCCAGCCAGATTCCTGTCATTTTACCCATATTACATGCATTTTATAGTTAAACAATCAGTTATATATCAAAGAACGAGGACAATATATAAAGAACACTTTTTTTGTTAAAATACAATTTTTTTTTCGAACGACAAAATATTTTCATCAAAATCCTTTCTTTTTTTTATAAAAAAGTCTATTGAAACCCTTTACATCTTGCTTTATTTAAGAATTATTCGTAACCTTGTGAAGAATAAAGAATTAGACGGCGATGAGGTGCAGGCTGAAAGTATGGTTGAAATCTTTGAATCCTTTTTCCCAGCTTATTGAGACGCAGAAAGAACTGAAAGAGCTCAACCAAAAAAAGGAGAAACTGGATAAAGAGTTAAAAACTATCGAGGATAAAAGGAAAAAGGTTCTTTTAAAACAATAAAAAAGAAGATTATTGCTTTTTGTTTAATTCTAAAAATAAAAAGTATGGAAACAAAATCCATTGTACGAAAACAAGCTCTTACAAAAGTGAAACAGTTGTTTCTGGCCGGCTTGTTTTTAAGCATTTCTGCCTGGGTTTCTGCTCAGTGCATACCTGACACCAATTGTATAGATGTTGGCGAACCAGGGCAGGTATGCCCCGACACACTTGCCGAAGCCTTCCTCGGAGAAGCATACTATCAACCTGTCACCTTTATCGCTCCTGATTCTGCATTTATCGGAAACTCCGGAGTGAAAATAACAAAAATCGAAATAGATACCATTGCCAACCTCCCTCCGGGGATTACCTATTCCACCGATACCAATATTTTTTCCCCGGATACGATGTATTGTGTTTTGATCAGTGGAACGCCCACTGACACCGGAACTTTTTACATTGACATTTCCGTGATCCCTTATATCGAATTAATGGGAAATGTAGTGGAATGGGAAGCACAGCATGACAGCACCTCCATATTCATAACCGTATCCCTGTCTTCCTATCTGCCGGAAAGAAGTACAAAAGAACTATCCCTGATCACCCCCCGACCCAATCCTTTCAAAGAATCTGTAAAAATAGGCTTTACCACACCTGATCCTAAAAATGTGGAACTGGCAATCTATGATCTCTCCGGAAAAGTGATATACCGGGAGAACATATATTCCCAGCCGGGGAAAAATTATTTCCGGTTTACCGGAGGGGGATTATACCCCGGTGTCTATCCTTATTTTGTTTCCACAGCAGGAAAAAGGCTGGCAGGCAAACTGGTTAAGATCCGTTAATCTTTCTACCATCTGAATAGCAATTGCAAGGCAACACTACGATTTGGGCGTATGTCCCCGGGCCTTCCCATATATTCCCGGTTAAAGAGGTTTTTGCAGATAAGAGACATTTTAACAAAAGCTGCAATCTGATAGCCAGCCCGGACATCAAAGACCCAATTGCCATGATGGTGTTCCTGCCGGTATTCCGGATATCCCGGTAAAATTAAATTGCCAATAGCAGGATCAGTAAACACCGAATCCACCCGTTCCATAAAGCTCCTGTATACAAAAGTCACTCCTGCAGACACTCCTTTCCATTGGACATCTGCATTTCCCTTGATGCCATGCCGGTAGCGATATTTCAGAATATTATCCACCGAGTCGTTTACAGATATATTCAGATCAACCGGGTTCAGCCATGTATAGCCTCCCTGAAACAGGAAATGTAATTTTCCGGTATTTTTTTCAATATGGGCTGTTATTTCGCTGCCGGTAATCCGGGCACGGCCGACATTTATTGCTTTAAATCCAACATACTTCCAGGAAGGAACCTGCACAGTATCGGGAAGATACAATCCGAAAGTAAACTCGATCATATCGGTATAATCATTTCTGAACAGGGCAAGATCCAGGTATCCCTTCCAGGATCCGAGACGGAACCCCTGCATCAGGCCCACTTCCGCACTCCATCCTTTCTCGGGTAAAAGGGCTGGATTGGGAAAAACATTCAAAGCGCCAATACTGGTAGCTGTAAATTTCTCCGCCACAGAAGGGTAACGGTAACCCTGACCGGCAGAAAGTCTGATATTGGTATGCGGGAACAAGCGGTAATTAATCCCCGTCCTGAAAACAGGCACAGACGTCTGCGTCTGCTTATCCAGCCAATAGGTTTCCCAACGGCTGCCTATCGTAAAATTCAGTGTGGCCCCCAGGGTCCCATGTAATTGTGCATACAAGGCAGCCTCGTTACGAAGATGTTCCCCGTATAAGCGGGACCGTACGATTCCGTAATTTTCAAAGACACCTGCGGTGATCCGGAGTTGTTTGAAAATATCTCTCTGATAACGGTATTCGCACATAAACAGGTCGAAATGGTTGTTCTTATCCGGATTGCCCGGCATATTGTTTGCCACAGAAAACCACCGGGTTTTGAGCACATGAGCTCCTCCTTCGGATGAATGATATTGAATATAAGGATCAATATTCACCCGGTAACCTGTATAAGATGAGGCACCGGCCAGGTTTTGGCGGTAAGCCCCCGAATCGGCATTCTCCCAAAGAAAAAAACTGCTCTTATCCAAGATCATCCCATTGGTATTAACCCCAAAAGACAATCCATTTATCTTTCGCAATCTGTACCTGAGATTCAGGTTCATCCGGGCATTTTTCTTGTATTCAAATTTCCGGTATCCCTTATCATGAATAAGGTTCAACCCTCCCACCAAGTCCAGGTTTCCTATTTTCCCGGTATGGGAAAAAGAAACCCCGTGTATCCAACGAGGGGTATCCCACCAGATCAACTCTTTCCTTCGGGGCGACAGATACAGTCCGGTAAATGCCCGTGTCTGACTCACCGGTTTCAGTCCCGGCTCAATGGTCCTCAGGTTGACCACCCCATTCAATGCAGAGGATCCATATAATACGGAAGAAGCGCCTTTGATAATCTCTACCTGCGACAGTGTTTCCAAAGGCAGGTAATCCCACTTCACATCCCCAGCATCCCCGGAAATCAGCGGCAAGCCATCCAGCACCACCAACACCCGGCTTCCGGCACCATAACTAAATCCGCCTCCTCCCCGGATACCTGGCTGCCCATCCAGAATATCGAACCCGGATGTTTTATTCAGGATTTCATCCAATGATACAGCATTCTGGAACTCCATCTCCCGTGGTTTCAGTACTGACATAGAGACATTAACATCCGAAAGCTTCTGGGAAAACTTTTCGGCACTCACCACCACCTCATTCAGTACCTCTCTTTTGGATACAAGCTTGAAATTAACAGTAATCGTATCTCCGGCAGAAACGAGAACTTTCCCGGATTTAGACTGATAACCCACATAACGAACATTTAAAAGGTGCCAGCCTGCTCGCACCGAAAGTATATATTCTCCCGAGGGTCCCGTAGTGGTTCCAGAATGTGTCTCTAATATGATTGCAGCTCCGGGTAATGGTATATTATTGGTCGAATCGGTCACCATGCCGATAATATAACCCATATCCTGTGCATAAAGGAAAGGGAACATCAATAGAAACCCAATCAGGATTGAAAAGATTATTTTCATGTCCGGAATGGTATGGTTTCATCAAAAGTACGGAAAGTAATAATGTTTTACAAGGATGTTTGATTTGAACAAGACAGGAATTTGACGGTGAGGATATAATGTCATACGAATATCCATGTCAATTGGAATCCCTCCTTGGACAAGTGAATCACTTAAACCCGGCAAACAGGGATTTGCAATAACCGTAAAAAAGATCATCATCCGGCTCTCAAACTTCATCGTTCCTGTTGTGCCCAGGACAAGAATCGAACTTGCACGGCCTAAAGCGGCCACCAGGCCCTCAACCTGGCGCGTCTACCAATTCCGCCACCTGGGCGTTGAATAATTAATAAAAATAAAAAATATGTATAAGAACCAAAATCACTTCATGAATACAAGCCATCTTATTTACTTACAGTGGCAAAACTGTCTCCCCTGCATCCCGGCTCCTCACTAAAATGAGCCATTGACAAATGACAAACAGTTTCGAAGTATTTATCATTCATCATTCATACATCAACATGCGCTATTCATTTTTTTCCGTGAGTGCCCAGAACAGGACTCGAACCTGCACGCTCTTGCGAGCACTAGTCCCTGAAACTAGCGCGTCTACCAATTCCGCCATCTGGGCAATTAAGTAATTTATTATCAATACATAAAAGAACCTCTGGTTTTCTTATTTATTTGCGTAATCGCTTCAGATGGCGGAATTGTCTCCCCTGCATCCCGGCTCCTCACTAAAATGAGCCACCGGCTCATTTCTTCACGTTCGGCCCTGCCATCTGGGCAATTAAGTAATTTATTATCAATACATAAAAGAACCTCTGGTTTTCTTATTTATTTGCGTAATCGCTTCAGATGGCGGAATTGTCTCCCCTGCATCCCGGCTTCTCACTCTACTGAACTACCGCTTTATTTCTTAACGCCCGGCCCCGCCATCCGGACGTTTTTGAATATTGAATGTAGAACGATGAATATAGAAAGTTTTAGAGTTACAAATCTTTCACCATTCGTCAATCATCCTTTATCAATCATCGTTCCAAAACCGGGCTACAAAAATATAAAATTGTTTGGAACCGGTAAATATTTGAAAACTTTTTTTTAAGTTTGTTACTTATAACATGCGACGTGTAAATTATATGTTGAATAAATAAGCACGTTGAAATAAATACAATTACATAGAATTACATTTGATCACCCTTATATGAACAAAAATACAACCCAAAAAGAAGAGGCCGCCAGAATCACCGAATCGTTTCTGAGGGGTATTGAAAAAAAATCACTCAATTTTTTTGTCCGTGTACTGCCTGTGGAGATCACCCCTGATCATCTGACCGGTATCGGCATGGTGGGATCTTTTATTGTTGGCCTGGGATATTACCTGTGTAGCTACGGCTATGGATTTCTTTGGCTGGCATCCCTGGGATTTCTGATTAACTGGTTCGGCGATAGCCTGGATGGCAGTCTGGCCCGTTTCCGGAAAATCGAACGACCCATATATGGTTTTTTTGTCGATCATAATGTAGATTCTATCTCCATCCTCGTAATTGGATTAGGTCTGGGATTCTCTCCTTTTATGCACATGACAGTTGCCCTGCTTATCATCATCGGATACTTCATGCTCGCCATCAGCACTTATATCAACTCTTACTTGCGGGGCTTTTTCAAGATCACCTACAGCAAGATCGGCCCTACGGAAATACGTTTTTTTGCCATCCTGGGAAATACTACTCTTTTCTTCATCCATCGGAACCCAATAATACGAATACTTTCCTTTAAGGTAACATTCTTTGACCTGCTGGGGATATTTGTCGCTATCCTGCTCATCTTCGGTTATTTCCTATTTTTCTTCAAAGATATGAAGGTTATCAGAAAATTGGATCCGCCTCATCCGCCACGTAAAGATCAGAAAGAAGGAAGTATTGAGTAATATATGGGGTGAAAGCATAGGACGCAGGGCCTCTTCGCCGGAAGCATAGACAATTAAAAGATACAGGGGTGTATATCTGTCGCTGACCCAAAAAGACTACCCTGTCCGGAAGATAAAGATAAAAAATAGCTGGATGGAAAATAAAGCGGGGCTTTTTTCCCATCTATCTATTACCATTACCGAATAAGGTTGCTGTCAAGCGTAATAGCCTCTCCTTTTTTTAATTTAAGATTCACGGTTTTGTTGCCATACCTGATAGTGCAGGAATTTCCCAGACGGGAGAAGATACGCGCTTCTGTTAGTTTTCCATCTTTCCAGGCAATGTCCACTACGAATCCTCCCCGGGCAACCAGCCCTGTAACTTTTCCATGATCCCATTCCTCAGGCAGAGCCGGCAGCAGGTGCACTTCACCGGTATGTGATTGCAGGAGCATCTCTGCAATAGCTGCCGTAGCGCCGAAGTTACCATCGATCTGGAAAGGGGGATGGTTGTCAAACATATTGGGCTGTGTGGAACGCGCAAAAAGGGCATGGATATTCTCGAGGGCCTTGTCGCCGTTGAAAAGGCGGGCATAGAAATTGATGATCCATGCCCTCGACCAGCCGGTATGGCCACCTCCATGACTCAACCGGTACTCCAGCGTCTTTTCAGCAGCCTCCATATATTCCGGTGTATCTTTCCAGTTAAATTCCGGAGAAGGATAAAGCCCATACAGATGCGACATATGCCGGTGGCCGGGCCACAATTCTTTTAGTGATTCATCCGACCATTCCAGGATGCGGCCGTCACTGCCGATCTTTACCGGAGCCAGATTATTCAGTTGTCTGCGGAGCTTTTTCCGGAAGGAAATATCGTTGTCTAGCACTTCAGACGCCCTGATCACATACCGGAAAAGACGCCAGGTAATCTCTAAATCCATGGCCGGACCCATGCATACGGAAGCTTTTGTCCCGTCCGGGGTCACAAACACATTCTCGGGCGAAATGGAAGGACCGGTCACCAGCTTTCCGGTATGAGGGTCTTTTACCAGAAAATCCGATAAAAACAAAGCGGCTTCCCGCATGACAGGATAACCGTAATTACGTAAAAAAGCGGTATCCCCCGTAAACAAAAAATGCTCCCACAATTGTGAGGAAGCCCAGGCAGCCCCCATGGGCCACATGCCCCAATGAGGCTTACCCAGTGCTGTGGTAAAATGCCACACATCGGTAGTATGATGAGCAACAAATCCTTTTTTTCCATATAATGTTTTGGCAGTCTTCCTTCCATTTTCCCGCAACTCCCCGATAAAATTCAAAAAAGGCATATGACACTCTGAAAGGTTGGTGACCTCAGAAGGCCAATAGTTCATCTGGATGTTTATATTGATATGGTAATCCGCATTCCACGGAGGATTTAATCCATCGGCCCAGAGCCCCTGCAGGTTGGCCGGCAGGTCACCCGGCCGGGAACTGCTTATAAGCAAATAACGTCCAAACTGAAAGTACAGGGCTGCCAGAGAAGGGTCTTTTATCCCTCTTTTCTGGGCATCAATGCGGTCGTCGGTAGCAAAAGCAGACGCCTCGGTGGCAGGCAGCTCAAGGGATACCCGGTTAAAATATTTCTGGTAATCGGAGATGTGATCTTCCAGAACCTGCTTAAAACTTTTCCGGGCTGAGAGCGCCTGGTATTCATCGCATTTCACGGAAGGATCGTCTCCCCAATAATCAGTCGCTGCTACCAGACGCAGCTCCAAGCTGTCGGCGGTGGATACCTGTATTTTATTTCCCGAGACCTCTATCTTACCGCCATGTACAATTACTTTTAAGCGCGTTTCATAACACACCCCTTTTCCATTGCGTATAGACTGTGTCATGACAAAGCCTTCCGGCGTTGCAATAACTTTTTCTCCCTCCCCCGGACGGTCCAATGTCAACGTACCGTTAATCATCTTAGGTTCACTGGCCGTAGCCAGCATCACCAGAGCCTGGTCAGGCGCTGAAGCAAAAACAGTCCGTTCATATCTGACCTTGCCAGAGACAAAAGAGGTTTTCACCAACGCCTTATCCAGTTGAAGTTCCCGCCTGTAATCCCCGGCCGGTTCCACATCATTAAAAAAGATATGTATATCGCCCAACGTCTGATAGGTGTTGGTGCCACCTGGAAATCTCTCTGTCAGAAGGTGTTCAGTACATATTTTCTGGGCTTTGGCATATTTTCCATTGAATAAAAGTTTTCTGATTTCAGGAATATATTTATAGCCGTCTTTTTTATCTTTGTAATCCTTGTCGTGAGTCCATATACTCTCCTCATTCAGTTGAAGCCTTTCGTTGGCAATACCGCCAAATACCATGGCTCCCAGACGCCCGTTGCCTACCGGTAGGGCTTCATTCCAATTGGCAGCAGGCTGCCTAAACCATAAAACAGTTTCCTGGGAAAACAGAGCAGTTGAACCCGATATTCCTAACAAAGAAAGAATGAACAGCAGAAGTATTTTTTTCATGGTATGGAACTATTTATTGAGGTCAGACATATCTCATCATATTTTGGGACTTATTGCTTTTAATACCTGCGTCCTTCAAACTTCCTTAGACCGCACGCCTGCCTGACTACCGTAACATTAGCGAAGGCAGGTGCAGGCGCCCGGAGCCCGGATGGCGAAAGAGAACCATTATTTATTCCACTATTCCTGCTTCCCTGTGTTTAACCGCAATGGTCTCTGCCAGACGATCTACAGCTGCGAAGGTCTCTTGCGTGGGAGCACCTTTCGACAGGACGGGATCCAACACTTCAACCTTCATATCTTTGATGAGGCCTGAGATAACCGGGACGGTACGGTCGGCCCAACCATAGGAGCCCATAATGGAAACAAACATGGTTTTCGGACGCAGGGCATTGACCAAATAAGCTGCGTAGACGGCTGCCGGGTGTGGACCTCCAAGAACAGTAGGACTGGCAATAACAATAGTAGCAGCATCAACAAGCATCATAGCCAGTTTGCCAAGATCGGTAACTTCCAAATTAAACTGTTCTACTTCCACCCCATTTTTTATCAATGATTCTACCAACCGGACAACCATTAGACGGGTACTCGCATGCATGGAAATGTATGGCAATACCACCAGGTTCTTCGGCGGAGTATCCACCCATTCTTTGTGTGCTTCAATGATCAAGTCTGGTTCACGGTATATCGGACCGTGACTCGGAGCGATCATGTCAATATCATAAACCAGCACCTTCTGCAGGTTTTTGCTGATGATCTTCCGGAACGGCATCATGATCTCGGCATAATAACGTTTGGCCGCATCATAGGTACGTTCCTTATTCGTAACAAACAGATCGCTGACCGCCAGATGGGATCCAAAAAAATCACAACTGAACAGTATTTGGTCTTCTTCCAGATAGGCACACATCGTTTCGGGCCAATGTACCCAGGGCGTGTGAATAAACTTCAAGGTCTTGTTGCCCAACGAGAGGGTTCCTCCGTCCTCTACGGTCACAAATCTTTCTTCCGGAATATGCAGCAGGTCCATCTCCATGTTTTTACATTTGGGTGTAACCACTACTTTGACCCCTGGATATTTTTTCAACACAAATGGAATGCATCCCGAATGATCCTGTTCGGCATGAAGAGAAATCAAATAATCCAATTTTTCCACTCCTTCGAGCTGACTCATAAACTCATCTTTGAATTCCGGATCATCCGTATCTATAAGGACCGTTTTTTCACTGCCCCTTATAAGATAAGCATTATAGCTGGTACCATCCGGAAGAGGTATCAGAGCATCAAAAATACGACGGTCCCAATCTACAGAGCCTAAACGGTAAATATCTTCTTTGATTTTTAAAGGTTTCATATTCTTCGTTCACTTTTAATGTAATTTAAAAATCAAAATTAATTAAAAATAAGCAGAGAGAAAAATAATTTATGATAACAAAATCACTAATGTCTGACTAAAACGCTATGTAAAAAATAAATAAACCATATAATATAAATCCGTAAAATCAAACCTTTTAAAAAATATATCCGTTTTTTTTTACAACTTTACAAACAAAAAAGATATATCATCATGAAACAAACAGTCTCCTCATTATTCATTGTCATCATCATGCTGATTCTTCTCCTCCCTGGTCTCTCCTGTAAAAGGGAAAAACAACCTCAATGGCCAGGGATACTGGCTGATGGCACAGTGCTTCTACCCAACCACTACCGCATTGCTCCTGCCGGAAATCAGATCCCCGTAGGAGACCTTCCACTTAACATGACCGTCAGTCCTGACGGAAAATACCTAGCCGTCACCAACAATGGATACAGTGAACAATTTATCTCGATCATTGATATTGAGCAACAAAAACAGGTACAGATCCTGCCTGTACAAGCTGCTTTTTTCGGCTTGGACTTTAGTACAGACGGAAAGGTACTATATGCTTCCGGCGGCGGCAGGAACCTGATCTATTTCTTTTCTCTTCAGGATGGACAGTTTGTCAAAACCGATTCGATAAATGTGAATCCCGGATCTCACGACGAGTGGTTTGTAACAGGCCTGGCTGCAGGACATGACAGAAAATTTCTGTACGTTGCTACCAAAACCGCCCAAAAACTCCTCAAAGTTTCCGTTCTAAAAAAAAAGATCATAAAAAGTCTGTCTTTCGATCACTTTCTATATGATGTGGTCATGGCCAGAGATAGGAAAAAACTTTATGTGAGCATCTGGGGAGGGCAGGCCGTGGCCGTTGTTGATCCGGATGATATGTCTCTTCTCAACACCATCCCTGCCGGAGATCATCCCAATAAGATGGTACTGGCAAATGACGCTCGCTTGTTCGTAGCCAATGCCAACACTGACAATGTTTCGGTCATTAACACAAAAACAGACAAAGTCATAGAAACCATCTCTGTGCTGCCCTATCCTGGTGCCCTGTATGGTTCCACTCCCAACGGACTGGCCGTTACACCTGATAGCAAAACACTTTTTGTTGCCAATGCGGGGAACAATGATGTAGCTGTCATTGATATTTCCCGGCCGGTCAAGGCCAAAATTAAAGGTCTGATCCCGGCAGGATGGTATCCAACGGCTGCAGCCCTTACTAATGATGGAAAAACTCTGTTTATTGCTAATGGGAAAGGGCTTCGTTCCAAACCCAATCCGAAAGGGCCTCTACCAACACGGAAAAAGACTTTGGAAACCCAATATATTGGCAATCTGCTTTGGGGTACTGTTTCTGTCCTTCCCCTACCGGATAACAACCAATTGAAAGCTTACACCGCCCAGGTAAGAAAAAACAATGACTGGGAAAAAATAAAAAAAAATAACAAAACAAACGGCAAACCTCATGCCATACCTTTACCGGGAGGTTCTTCTCCCATAAAACACGTGATATACATCATCAAGGAAAACCGTACTTATGATCAGGTTTTCGGAGATCTTCCCCAGGGGAACGGAGACAGTTCCCTGGTACTATTCGGCAGGAACATAACGCCCAATCATCATAAGATCGCAGAACAGTTTGTCCTTTTCGATAATTTCTATGTAGATGCGGAGGTCAGTGCCGATGGGCACGAATGGTCAACGGCAGCCGTTGCCACCGATTTTGTGGAAAAAACCTGGCCGACCACTTACTCGGGGCGAGGACGAGGATACCCCTCTGAAGGCAACTATTCCATTGCATCCCCGGCCATGGGCTATATCTGGGATATGGCTGCCAGAACCGGTATATCTTACCGAAGTTATGCTGAGTTCATCAAGATCGGTCGTGACTCTTCCGGTACTTTTTACTATACCAATATGGACAAATTAAAGGGTCATTTTGATCCCCGGTTTCGTCCCTGGGATCTTAATTATCCCGATACTTTGCGTGCTGCTGAATTTATCAGGGAAATGCACGAGTATGAAAAATCAGGCGGTTGGCCCAACCTGATGATCATGCGTCTGCCAAATGACCATACTTACGGCACGGCTATACACAAGCATACCCCCCGATCGATGGTGGCTGAAAATGATCTGGCCCTAGGAATGATCATTGACGCCGTATCCCACAGTAAATTCTGGAAAGAAACTGCCATCTTCGTCCTAGAAGATGATGCCCAGAACGGTCCTGATCATGTGGACGCCCACCGCTCCATTCTGCTGGTAGTTTCACCTTATGCCAAAAGAGGCTGGGTAGATCATAACATGTACAGCACCACCAGTGTGCTCAGAACCATCGAGCTGATTCTGGGCATGAACTCCATGAGTCAGTTTGACGCAGCAGCTTTTCCGCTTTCCACCGCTTTCACTGACAAACCGGATTTTACTCCTTACCATCATCTGAGAAACACCTGGCCCTTGGACCGTATGAATACCGATAACACATACGGCTCAAAGCTTTCCATGCTAATGGACTGGGACAAGGAAGATGAAACCCCGGAACAACCACTCAATGAGATCCTGTGGAAATCCATCAAAGGAGTAAATTCTCCCATGCCTCACATACAAAATATGAGATACAGACAGTTGTTTAATAATAAATCACAATAATCTAAATGGTAGAGGAACAAATTTTGTTCCTCTACCTCCTCTTTATTGTTCTTTAAATCTAACTTTCCACTCCATCTCATTTCCTTTGCCCGAAATCTGTATCCGGATAAATGAGCCTTCAGTCATGGGCTGGGTTTTTATCACCACCTCTGTTTCACCTTTCATGAAAGCATTGGCTTTGTAAGGTACCAGGTTTGCCGGGGAAAAGATATAAAGTGAATATGGATCTCCTTCCACCACAACTGATTTCCCGCTCAACACTTTGGCAGTATCATCCCATGCCACCTTCTGCAAGCTGACAGTACCCGTCAGATGCCGCGAGGTAGCCAGCATCACCGGTTTGTCCTGTATGGGATGGATCACCAATGCACGTACTCCATGGATCGGCACCTCAAGTGAAAGGGTATCCTTATATACCCCCAGAAGGCTGCTGTTCCAGTAATCGAAGATCAGATATTTCATGTTCGGATCGAGACCAAGGTCTTTCGTAAGTGAAAGAGACTTTCTTTCCTGCTCATCACTCCAGTTATAAAGAGCTGCAACATCATACATTCCCGCGGCAGCATTCACCTTGAGATCGAGAATCCGGGGGAAGGAAGCCGGCTGTGGACGGGCGGTAGCCTCACAACGATATGGATAGAGATCCATGGCATGGATAGGCCTCGTAGGCATGGTCGCTTTATAAAGTCTCAGACGCTCCGCTGGCAACCTGGTAGCGATCTTTTTATGAACAGGCCTTTTGAAACGGTCTTTCGATGGAGGATCAGCCATAAAATCACTGGCGATATAGGCTTGACCGGAAAGGGAAATCGTCGTGGCAATGGTCTTTGCCTCTTCCATGGTAAGCGGAGGCCTGAGTTGCACATTATCAGGATCGGACCACCAGCAGATGCCGTTGAGATAGTTGGCACCAAAGAGAGATTTAAAGAACGTGAGCATGGACATCCCGCTCTCTTTGGAGGGATACCACTGTGCCAGGTCGTCACCGCCGGTGCGGGAACCGTCAAAAAGGCCGAAACCGCAACCCACCTCATGCATGGCACATCCAAGCAAATAGTTATCATCCCCCATCATCTCCCGGATCACCATCAGTACATCACGGTATACCGTACGACTGTCCCGGGTCGAATCAAAAGCCTGGCTTTTGTTTTTTTCATAATAATCCATCCAGGTGCCCCAGCCGCCGGCTTTCAGATATTTAAGACCCCAACTGTTTACCAACGTATCAAATAAAGGCATCAAATGTTTCTTCATAACATCAGGGTTGGTATAATCCAGTCTGACTACAGTTTTATCAGCCGTACAGCAGGCGCCTGAGAGATTACCTTTTTTATCGCGCAGGAAGAAATTCTCCGGATATTTATCAGCCATAGCCGGTTTTTTGTAGTTGGCTCCATAAGCATTCAGCCACAAACCGGGTTTCAGTCCTTTATCCAGAATATACTTGAAAAGCCATTTCCCGCCTCTTGGAAAAGCCTCTTTGTTCCAATCCAGATAGTTGGCCTCTTCACCGCGGGTATAACAGGCATCCAACTGAACATATTCCAGGCCGTAAGGCTTCAGCGTGCGGGCCAGTGCATCGGTTTCCTTCACCATATCCGCCTCGGTAGTCGTCATGTAATAACAATACCAACTGCTCCATCCTGTCGGAGCCCTATCAAAACGTTGGGGTATCGGCTTATAGACCGGTACGAATTTTGTTTTCTGATACTTTGCCAAGCCCACTTCTTCGTTGTAGTATTCTTTTATCAGTGTTATCCCTGATCCTTCCCGTGTCGGGATCTTCACATCCATCATGCGGGCATTATTTTCATTGCGTGTTAGTTCGCTCCCTTTGGGAAAACGGATCAGGATATCGGTTTCCCGGTCAAACAAACTGTAAATATTTCTTGCAGAAACAAACCCAAGTGCATTGTACATCACTCCGTTATCCTGGCTTTTCACCCGTGCCGGGATCCGGCTTTCGGGGGAAGGTGCTATTCCTGTCAGCACTCCATTAACATCTGAGCAATGTATCCCGAGCTTTCCGGAATCAGCTGTAAAGCTCCAGATCATTTGTCCGGATTGCCCGGCATCAATGGTCATTTTGTCCGGATGTTTTTTCACAATCCATCCTGTCAGATAGGTGAGATTCCCGGCTTCATCTCTCACCGCCAATTGCACATCCTGCATTACCACTCCAAGATCAGCCTGTTTAATCGTCAGGGTATTGTTTTTTTTGTTAACAAGAATCTGCCAACCGTCACTATTGAACGTTCCGGAAGAACATGCAGACAAGCCTATTATTAAGACTGTCAACATTAAATTAAAAATGCTTCGTCTGGTATTTTTCATGGGTTTAAAATTAATAGGTTATTAGAAATAAAATTTATTCTTCAGTAACCGGCTTACCAATCAACTCTTTTTCTATCTGTTCCAGCGTCTTTCCTTTGGTCTCTGTCAGTTTTGCTCTGATGAAGAAAAATCCGAATACACTAATCCCGGCAAACAACCAGAAGCTGCCGGAAGCCTGTATGCTCTTATTGATCACGGGAAAAGAATAGGCCAGCAGAGCATTGGCAGTCCATAGAGCAAAAGTGGACACCGCCATGGCAGCACCACGTACTTTATTCGGAAATATTTCCGACAATATCACCCAGGTTACAGGCGCCAGGGTCATCGCATATGCAGCAATGGCCATAACCACCAAGATCAGTAAAGGAAAACCCTGAACACCGATATAATAAAAAAAACCCATAATAGTATAAATGACAGCCAGGCTGCCCGCACCGATCAGCATCAATGTCTTTCGTCCGACTTTATCTACCAAAGCCATAGCCACAAAGGTAAAAACGAGATTCACACTCCCTGTAATCACAATATTAAACAACATGTCGGAAACCGAATATCCGGCAGCAGTAAAAATCTCTTCGGCATACATAAAGATCACATTAATGCCGCACCATTGCTGAAAAACGGCCAGTACTACTCCGATGACAACGATCCCTGTTATTCCAGGAGACCATAACACTTTTAAATTTAACCTTCCCGTATTTTGCCTTAAGGAATCTTTGATATCTCTTATCCGCTCTCCGGCATAATCTTTCCCTCCTATTTTTTCCAGGATTGAAAAAGAACGTTCATATTTTCTTTTTCTGACCAGAAACCGGGGGCTTTCAGGGACTAACCACATAAGCAAGAAAAAGATGGAGGCGGGCACCATTTCAGCCCAGAACATCCAGCGCCAGCCGGTTTGTCCGTTCCAGGAATGCAAAATAAAATCAGCAGTAGCATTTTCCGGCACTGGTTTTGCAATCTGCCAGTTAACAATTTGAGCCAGTAAAATACCCAACACAATGGTCAATTGATTGATGGACACAAATTTTCCCCGGATATTTGCCGGAGTAACCTCGGCGATATATACCGGTGACAGATTGGAAGCCAGGCCTATCCCCAGTCCGCCCAGTATGCGATACAAAATAAAGATGGTAAAAGAGCAGGAAGCACCGGTACCGGCTGCCGACACTGTAAAAAACACCGACGCCAGAATCAGCAGATTCTTGCGTCCATATTTGTCTGACAGAAACCCCGAAAGGAATGTACCTCCGACACATCCGACTAATGCTGAGCTAATGGCCCAGCCCTGCAGATATGGCATATCGGCAATGGAAAAAAATTGCTCATAAAAAGGCTTGGCCCCACCAATCACCACCCAGTCATAACCGAACAATAACCCTCCCAAGGCAGAAACCAGAGAAATAGCCGTGATATATTTCAGGTTATATGACGATTTCATTTTAACAATGAATGAAGTATTGAAGTAAGGTATTAACTACTTGGATGTTATTTCTATGGTAGCTGGCTTCAGCCCTTGTGCAGAAGCGGTCAGAGTGATTGTTCCGGGTTTACGGTTTGCCTGCAGGATGACCAAACATTTTCCGTTAAAAGCTTTCCGGTGATCTGCCTTGAAAGGCTCCATACTGATCTCAGAACCATTGTCCACACCGGCAATAGAAGCATCGCCATCTACTTTGAACTGTACCAGATTATCCGCATCGGGAACCATGACTCCGTCTTTATCTGTCACTGTCACCGTTACAAAGGACAGGTCTTTGCCGTCGGCATGGATCTCCTTACGGTCAGCCTGTAAGGAAATCTTTGCCGGCACACCCGCAGTCTTCACTTCTGCCATGAGCGTTTTCCCATTGCGTTGTCCAACCGCCTTCAAGATGCCAGGCTCATAAAGCACTCTCCACATAATATGCAGATCATCTCCCTGTTTGGACTTTTTCCCCAGCGACTTACCGTTCAGAAACAATTCCACCTCACTGCAATTAGTGTAAGCCCACACATCTATTATATCCCCCCTCTTCCAGTTCCAGTGAGGGAAAAGATGCAATACATCCTTGTCTGTCCACTCGCTCTGGTACATGTAATAAGCATCTTTAGGAAATCCTGCCAGGTCGACGATCCCGAAATAGGAGCTTCGTGCCGGCCAGGGATAAGGCGTGGGTTCCCCCAGATAATCAAAACCAGTCCAGATAAACATACCGGATATAAAATCATGTTTTTTCACGATCTTCCATGTTTCCTCATGTGTAGAACCCCAAGGAACACTACAATTATCGTAGGAAGAACAGGTAAAATCAGGGTTCATGAGATGATATTTCCGTACAAGGGTTTCCGTGTCCACATTTTTCTCTTTTAGTTTATATTTCTTTCTGATTTCCCGGATCTGCTTTCTGGGGGGCCATCTCCGTATGCTGTCCGAAGGCATGTCATAATGCCCGCGCGTTGCTATGGCCGAAGTTGTTTCGGAGGCAATGAATATCCCCCCGGGGAAAACCTCATGAAACTCCATCCAGTTGTTTGTATGATAATTATGTCCTATCAGATCACAGGCACCCGAGCGAGACAAGGAATTAGATTCGGCTTCCGGGTTATTCATCGCCGAAGTTACCGGTCGTGTCGGATCCAGCGACTTGACAATCTCCGACAGTTCTTTTCCGATCACAGCCCCTTCCGGCGTATGTTGCTCTGGGATTTCATTTCCAATACTCCACATGATCACACTTGGATGGTTGCGGTCACGCAATACAAAATCGGTTAGATCACGTTTATGCCACTCGTCAAAGTATAAATGATAATCATAAGGTCTTTTTCCTTTCCTCCAGACATCAAAAGCTTCATCCATAACAATAAATCCCATCCGGTCGCACAAATCCAGCAATTCGGGGGCAGGAGGATTATGTGAAGTACGAATCGCATTCACACCCATGCCCCTGAGGATCTCCAGTTGTCTCTCCAGCGCCCTGGTATTGATTGCTGCTCCCAGGGCTCCCAAATCATGATGATTACAAACACCTCTGATCTTAACATATTTCCCGTTCAGGAAAAAGCCTTTGTCCGGATCAAAATGAAAAGTACGTATCCCAAAAGGGGTTGTATAATCATCCATGATCTCTTTCCCTTTTATTACATAAGATACAGCTTTATACAGGTTTGGCGTTTCAACAGACCAGAGTGCGGGCCGGATGATATTCATCTCCTGCATAACGGATGCGACTGCATCTTCACCGATTTCCACAGGCTTGCTTGCAGACGCCACACTTCTCCCATCAGCATCCAGAAGCACCGTTCTAAGAACAACATGTACCGCTTCCTTTTCGTGGTTCCGGATCTTTGTTTCAATCCTTATCCGGGCATTATCTTCCGAAACCTCCGGCGTAGTCACAAATGTTCCCCAATGATTTACATGTACCGGACGGGTAACCGTCAACCACACATTCCGGTATATACCCGACCCCGAGTACCACCGCGAAGCAGGTTGCTTTTCATTATCCACCCTGACAGCCAAGACATTCTTTTCCTGCCCATATTTAAGATACGGAGTAAGCTCATATTGGAAAGAAATATAACCGTAAGGCCTTTTCCCAAGAAAATGACCATTCACCCATACCGTACTGTTCATATAGACCCCGTCGAACTCAACAAATACTTTTTTCCCCGTATCAGATAACGGCAAGGTAAACGATTTCCGGTACCATCCTATCCCATCCGGCAGGGCCCCACCGCTGGTACCGGCAGGATTATCCTTGCTAAACTCCCCTTCAATACTCCAGTCATGGGGCAGATCAAGGATTCTCCAAGTATCATCGGAATAATTCGGAGCCTCCGCTCCGGCAGGGTCTCCCAGAATAAATTTCCAGTTTTCGGTAAAATCTTTTTTCTTCCGGACATTCTCCGGGGTAACGGTAGAACAACGAGCTGTAAGAAAAATCAAAGCAAGAGTCAGGACGAAAAGGAAAGGTCTTGTTTTCATAAGCATATCATTATTAATACATTAAACCATATCTTATCTCTGGGGGTTACAATCCTGTTGCTTCCTTCTGCTCTTTTATTTCTTTTATTTCTCATGTAGCCCGCATTCTTTCTTTTCCGGGGTCTCCCACCACCAGCGTCCTGACCGCAGATCTTCACCCGGTTTCACAGCTCTTGTACACGGCTGACACCCGATACTGGGGAACCCTTTGTCATGAAGGAGATTGTAAGGTACTTTATTTTTATGCACATAATCCCAGACATCCTTTTCCAGCCATTCCGACAGGGGATTTACCTTGATCAGCTCGTTTTTCTCATCCCATTCGACATGCTGGGTCAGAATCCGTGTCACCGATTGTTCCGTACGCAATCCACAAATCCAGGCATCCAACCCTTTCAAAGCTCTGGCCAATGGCCTGAGCTTCCGGATATCGCAACACAACTTCCGGTTGGCTTCATTCTGATAAAACAAGTTGATCCCATGTTCATTTACCATTTCTTCCACTTCCCTGTGATCGGGAAAATACACCTGCACCTTGATCCCGTAATAATCATTTGTCTGCTGTATCAGGTCATAGGTTTCCGGGAAAAGACGACCCGTATCCAACGTAAATATTTTCACATCAGGCTTTATCCTGACGGCCATATCCGTAATAACCTGGTCTTCGGCACTCATACTGCTGGAGATTGCCACTTTACCGTCAAATTCATTAAGAAACCAGGCAATAAT
>DRPN01000160.1 GCA_011374625.1 Bacteroidota bacterium | reverse complement strand
AGTCGAGTTGGCTGTCGCAATAAAAAGCACTCTCGACAGGTCGTATTCCAACTCCAGATAATTATCATAAAACGAATTGTTCTGCTCCGGGTCGAGCACTTCCAACAAGGCAAAAGACGGATCGCCCTTGAAGTCGGAGCCTATCTTGTCGATCTCGTCAAGGATAAACACAGGATTGGAGGATTTGGCCTTCTTGATATTCTGAATGATGCGACCGGGCATAGCCCCGATATAAGTTTTCCTGTGCCCGCGTATCTCCGCCTCGTCGTGCAGCCCGCCTAATGACATGCGCACAAACTTCCGGCCTAAAGCACGGGCAATGGATTTCCCCAGAGAAGTCTTCCCAACACCGGGAGGACCGTACAAGCACAGAATGGGCGATTTCATATCCCCTTTCAGTTTAAGCACAGCCAAGTGTTCCAGGATTCGCTCCTTGACCTTTTCCAAACCGTAATGATCCTTATTCAGAATCTTCTCGGCTCTTTTTAGGTCGAAATTGTCTTTTGTATACTCTGACCATGGCAGATCCAGTAAGGTCTGCAGGTAGTTCATTTGCACAGAATATTCTCCCACAGCAGGGTTCATCCTCTGAAGCTTATCCAGTTCTTTGTTAAAAACTTTCAGAACCTCTTTGCTCCATTTCTTTTTCTCAGCCCGTTGTCGGAGCTCCTCCATCTCTTGTTCCAAAGGGCTTCCCCCCAGTTCATCCTGGATAGTCTTCATCTGTTGATGAAGAAGATATTCCCGTTGCTGCTGGTCCAGATCAAGCTTCACCTTGGCTTGGATATCATTCTTCAGTTCCAACATCTGCACTTCACTGGTAAGGAATTCAAGCAGCAGGATAGCACGTTGTTTCAAATCACTAATATCCAAAAGTCTTTGTTTGTCCGGATTCTTAACATTGGCATTAGCACTGATGAAATTGATCAGGAATTTTGGACTTTCAATATTCTTGACTGCAAAAGAAGCCTCTTGCGAAATATTGGATGAAAGGCTGATGATTTTCAGGGAAAGTTCCTTTAATGACTGTACAATAGCTTCAAATTCCGGATCGTCTTCTTCCGGATACGTATCGGTAAGTTTCCGGGCTCTGACCATAAAGTAAGGCTCAGAAGCAACCAGTGACTCGACCGAAAAACGGGATTTCCCCTGTATGATTACGGTGGTTCCGCCGTCGGGCATCTTCAGAATTTTCAGGATCAGGGCAACCGTTCCGATGGTATTCATATCATCGAATGCAGGATCATCGATAGAAGGATCTTTCTGGGAGAGGGTTCCGATGATGCGATCTTTTTTGTAATAATCCTGCACCAGTTGCAGACTCTTGTCACGCCCCACGCTGATAGGCAATACCACTCCGGGAAAAAGTACCGTATTTCGTAACGGTAAAACAGGCAACGGGTCCGGTATTATAAGATCCGGATCTTCGATTTCTTCCTCATTCGAAATAAGTTGAATAATACCCCCTTCTTCCTCCTCCAATGAAGGAGAAATAAAAATATCTCCGATTCCGTTATTTTTGTTTTGTTTCAATGTACGTCCTCCCACTTGGTTATCAATTCCTGCTATGAGCATACAAAGATAATGAAATTATCTACCTGCTAGTGCGGTATCCCAGTAAAAAGAAGTCGCCTGTTTACAGACGACTTCTTCCAAAAACAAAGCTTGTATGCTTTATTTCTTTTTATGAATATGATTTTTATACCTGCTCATATATTTGTCAACGCGACCAGCTGTATCAACCAGTTTCATCTTGCCGGTATAAAAAGGATGTGAGGTACTGGATATCTCCAATTTTATCAACGGGTATTCCTTGCCGTCGTCCAATTTAATAGTTTCCTTGGATGGTGCCGTAGAACGTGTTATAAATGTATAACCGTTGGACATATCCTTAAAGACCACAAGCCTGTAATTCTTTGGATGTATTCCCTCTTTCATTTTTTATGTCTTAGATCGTTTTTTCAGGGTTGCAAAGGTACACATTATTTTCATAAATACAAATGCAAAATTCAGAAAATATGATTGTATATTACTCTATGCGGGTAATAAAAACCATCGGTTTCTCCATTTATATCACTCACGATTGGCAGCCAGTTTCACCAGCAATCTCAATATCTCAATATAAAGCCACACCAGGGTAACTATCAGACCAAAGCCGGCATACCATTCCATAAATTTCGGGGCTCCTGTTTTTGACATCTGTTCAATAAAGGAAAAGTCCAGTATAAGATTGAGGGCAGCAATCACTACCACAAAAAGACTGAAGCCAATAGACAAAGTACTGTTGCCATATAATAATGAGACGCTTGCCCCGAACAAACTGGCTATCCACCCTACCAGATAAACGATCATGATCCCACCGGTGGCCGCCACAATTCCCATCACAAAGCGTTGAGTGGGCTTAACGATCCGGCTTCGATATAAAAACAAGATCATGAAAAAGGTTCCAAAAGTAAGGACAACAGCACGCATAACCAGGCCAGGATATTGCACTTCAAAAATGGCCGACAGGCCCCCCAACGCCAAGCCTTCCATTACGGCATATAATGGTGCCGTATAAGGAGACCATTGCACTTTGAAAGTGGTAACTAAAGCCAGAATAAAACCCACAACAAAACCTGCCGTCATATAGCCAAAGGCTCCCGGAATACCGGCCATAACCTGCTTCCAGACATAAGCTGCAGCCAGTAACAGTAACAAGAACAACAAAATCGTCTTGTTCATGGTTCCTCCGATGGTCATCACATTATCTCCGGTATAATTTGCAGCCCGCGTAAAAAACTTTTCACTCAACACGGGGTTTCCTGTTCCTCTTCTTTCCATAATATCCAGTTTTAATTTTGATCTGCAAAGATAATGGTTTTAATCCATTCGATCTGAAAAAATCAGCTCACAAAAACGGTCCGGATTATACAAAATTAATGATCCTGTGATCTATCAACACAAATATGATAATGATGAGCACCGAGTAGGTCAAATAGGATTTTACGGGAATATATATATTGGGCGGTATACCCATTTTAAGATAGAGGTAAGTCACCAGAATGGCCTTCTCGAGAACAAAAACGATGACAGTCGCCAAGGCTATTCCCACCACATTGTAAAATTGTACAAGATACAAACTCAGTATCACGTTAAAGACGATTTCCACAACGGATGCAATCATGACAATCCTTGTCTTTTTCAGGCCGATAAGAATCGTCTGGGGAAAGACCAGCCTTGGGATAATCAGTAAAAGGTAGATCATAAATACATCGGCGCTTCTCAAAAAATAGGGATTGAAAAGGCGGGGGTACAACCACCTGCTGAAAAGCATAATTACCATCGAGAGAGGAAAAAGAATATTCATCAGGCGCATAGACTTATGCCGCAGGGTGGCCAGGTTTTCCCTGAACTTGAATTTTTTTCCGAATTCGGGAAGCATGGCGTTACTTAGTCCGTTGGCCAGAAGAATTGTCAGTGGTAGTTCTTTGGCTCCATAGCGAAATATGGCAAAAGTTGCTGCATCAAACTTACTGGTTACGATCACCCCGTCAATATACTGGGCCGACCCGCTCAACAATGAACTTAGGATCAACGGAGCTCCCAGCCTGATGTGTTCTCTTATAAAAGGAAATGATATTTTTATCTTTGCATATTTGATCAGCACAAAAATCAACCAGATAAATCTCAATATAGACATCAACAACACACCATAGATAGCCCATATTATTGGATATCCAATAACCACAGGCCCTGTAACAATCACAAGCTGGATCACATAAGTGATTAGTCCATAACAAAAGATCATCTCCGGCCGGTTTTTCAGCAAATAAATATATTCAATAAGTATGGGGGGGTTGCTGATCAATAAATACAACAGCATAAGATTGATAAACGGAACATTTCCACTGATGTGAAAAATGGAAAAATTATGTTTGATGATGAGGCCGAAAACAAAGGCCATTATGCTGAAAAAGGTTAGTAAAAGGAACGCATTAAATATCTCAGGTGATTTTTCTTCATCATGTTCTCCGGATACATTATAAGTATGATTACTGTGGTACAGGGGCAGAAAAGACTGCACCAAGCCGTTTACCCAGAAAAAGCTGACCATACTGGCAATGAACATAAAAGCCTCAAACAATCCAATATCATGCCGGGAAAGACCTATCTTAGTGAAGATAATGCTGATAAACAAAAAAGCACTGAAGCGCATCAGCTGGTATAGCTGAAGGCCGGAGATGTTATTTAATAACTTCGGAAATTTCAAACCACTAATTTTTTACAAAAATGCATGTTTATGCAACACAAAACACCGGAATGATAAAAATATTTTGTTATTACCACAAAATTTTTATTTGAAAAATAAAATTATCCTTATCTTTGCAGTCCTGCAAAGGAAAATGTTCTTATTTATATGGTGGATGTAGCTCAGTTGGTTAGAGCACTGGATTGTGGTTCCAGGAGTCGTGGGTTCGAGTCCCATCTTCCACCCATTTCTGAAAGCCGGTTTTCAAAGGAACCGGCTTTTTATCTGAATTGAATTAACTTTCGTTCGTTTTTCTCGCATCATGAAAAGGAAATTGTTTTTTGTCTATACAGGCATTATCCTGGCCATGATTTTCTGGGCCTTGTCGTTCATATGGTTTAAGATGGCTAATGAACATTATCCCCCCATTACTATTGTCATGAGCAGGCTGATCCTTTCGTCGGTATTGCTTTACATTTTCACTAAAACTACCGGCACCCTGCAGGTTCTTCAAAAAAAAGACCGTTCAGCTATCGTCCTACTCACCCTGTTCAATCCGTTTCTCTACTTTATCGGCGAAAGCTACGGTCTCACGTATGTTTCTTCCACCATCGGCGCTGTTATCATCTCCACCATTCCCCTTTTCACCCCCTTTGCCGCCCATTATTTTCTCAAAGAAAGGCTTTCCCGGATGAATTATCTTGGCATTTTTCTCTCTTTCGCCGGCGTACTACTGATTCTGTATCATCCCGGCGGATGGGAGGTCTCATGGAAAGGTGTGTTATTTCTTCTCTTTGCCGTATTTTGTGCTATAGCCTACACCATTCTGCTCACCAAACTTTCCTTCCGGTACAACGCCCTTTCGCTTATAACCTGGCAAAATGCCCTCGGCGCCTTCCTTTTCATACCGCTTTTTCTATGGATAGACCTGCCTTCCCTCCCTTCTGATATCTGGTCTTGGCATTATTTCAGACCTATCCTGGAGCTGGCAGTCTTTGCTTCTTCTTTTTCCTTTGTATTGTTTGCCGTTGGCATCAAAGTTATCGGGGCAGCCCGCACCAATATTTTCTCCAATATCATCCCGGCTTTCACAGCCATTTTTGCATTTTTCCTGCTGCAGGAACCCTTAACCTTTCAGAAGGGTGCTGGTATCCTTATCGTTATCGGCGGACTGTTTCTGTCACAAATACGATCTACTTTTTTCAAACGGCTCATGAACCGAATATCGGGAATACCCTATCAGGAGTAGTTGAGTATTGAGAATTGAAAGTTGAGAGTTGAGAGTAAAATATAGCGTATAGGAGCTAAGATGTTTTTTATTAAAATTCATCCTTTTATTATTCCCTTGTCATCACTTTCAACTTCCTAGGGATGGATGTGACATTGATCTTACCATTATGCGAATCCCCTTCACCATCAAAATGGAGACTACCAGGTTTGGCTTTCCACACCGTCAGGTTACGGGCACGAATGGTTTCCACATATTTACTTTTGGTGAATCTTTTGGTAAAAAGCCGTACCACCAAACCAGGCACGGCGGTAGGGGGAAAGGGTTTCAGCAGGCAAACATCAATCAATCCGTCCGAAGTATCTGCTTCAGGAGCTATATAGGCTCCGTTGCCATATTCAGAAGCATTGGCAAAAGTCAGCAGAAAGGCATTCACCACCTTATGTTTTCCGTCATATTCTATGGAATACACATCGGGTTTATATTTCTGAACCACTTTGAGGATTGTTTCAAGGTATCCGATCAGGCCCCGCCGCGAACGCTGGTTAAACTGCCTGGTCACCTCTGCATCAAAGCCTATTCCGGCCGTGGTAAAAAAGGGGATTCCGTTGATATGAGCATAGTCAATCTCCTGCACTTTGGCATTTTTTATCATCTCCAACGCTTTTCTGGGTTGTCTCGGAATCCGCAGATGTCCTGCCAGTCCGTTGCCCGAACCTCTCGGAATGATCCCCAAGATCATCTCCTTGCCTACCAGCATCCGGGCCAGTTGATTCACTGTACCGTCACCCCCTACTGCAAACACAACTTTTACCCCTTCTTTTTCCTTTTCATCCAAGATCATCTGTATCTTCTCATCATCTCCCGTAAAATAGAATTCAGGCACACACCGGTTACGTTTGCAAAAACTACGGATTATTCTCACAGTCCGGTACCAACTCCCGTGTCCGGAAACCGGATTGATGAAAAAAGTATATCTCTGTTGTTCTCTTTCTTCTCTCATAAATCTCCCTACCCACAAATATAATATTTTTCACAAATATATACCTTCCACAGAGCCGAAACAAAATCCATACAAAAGGTAAACCTCTGATAAAAAAAATTTACATTTCTTCTGAAAAAATATCGTTTTACAAAGCCGGAGGACCCGAAGACCTATCTGCTGGTAAGCAGGGATCACTTTGTGAGAACCTGCATATAATTATTTCGGGCAATCTGTATATATTTGCATGAAAAAAATTATGCAGGTGTTGCACCGGCAAAAGCCGATTTATTATTGAAACCGGAGTTCATGAAAAAAAAACTGACTTTTCTTTTACACATTCATCCCCAAAAAGTATCCAGAGCTTCCATCCGGTTTACTTATACTTACGGGCTGGGAGGAATGACTTTGACGTTGATCCTTTTGCAGATCTTCACAGGGATCCTGTTGAAGTTTGTGTATATCCCATCACCGGAGAAAGCCTACGATTCCATTCTGTTTCTTCAGGACAAGGTGCTTTTCGGAAAATATGTCCGTAACATACATCATCTTTCCGGGGAGTTGCTGATTGTCCTTGCTCTTCTTCACATGCTGCGTGTTTTTTTTACCGAAGCATTTCATCCTCCCGTACGCAGCAGCAACTGGATCATTGGCATATGCATGTTCCTGCTGATTATGTTTTTCAACTTCACAGGTTATCTGATGCCTTGGGACCAATTGTCCTACTGGGCCGTTACGGTAGTCACCAATATGTTTTCATACATCCCGCTCATCGGTAATTCTATCACTGTCTTCATCCGGGGAGGACAAGATGTTACCGGAAATACGCTGAGAAACTTTTTCACTTTTCACACAGCTATTATCCCGCTCACATTAGTTATTTTAATGATTTTCCATTTTTGGAAAATCCGTAAAGCGGGGGGTGTGGCTCCGCCCCGTGTCCGGAAAGAGGACGAGAAAGGTCTCATTCCTACCGTCCCCAATCTGGTTGTTAAAGAAATAGCTGCGGGTCTTATTCTACTGGCTTTTGTTTTTATCCTGGCCATTTTCCTGAATGCCCCCTTACGCGAACGAGCCAATCCGGCTTATAGTCCGAATCCTGTTAAGGCTCCCTGGTACTTTATCGGCATACAGGAAATGCTTATGCACTTTCATCCGTTTGTCGGAGCAATTCTGATTCCACTTTTTCTTCTGGGGTTTTTATTTTACCTGCCTTGGCTTCACTATCCCAAAAACAATGCAGGCTTCTGGTTTTCTTCCCCAAAAGGCCGAAAAATGGTTATTTTTTCAGTTATTTTTGCCTTTCTTTTGAATCCTCTGCTTATCGTCAGCGATGAATACCTCATCCATTTCAACTTATGGTTTCCTTCTCTCCCCTCCATTCTCTCAGAGGGGTTGTTTCCCGTATTGTTATATGGTTTTTTCTTCTATCTGTATTTGCTTTCCTTGCGTAAAAAATACGATCCTTCCACCAATGAAACCGTACAGGCTATATATGCTTATTTTCTCATAACTTATACGGTACTATCCCTGACAGGACTTTTTTTCAGAGGACCCGGCATGGCTCTTATGTGGCCCTGGCAAATCTAATTTTAACACCCTTTTCTTATGACAAAAAAGATATCTCATATTAAACAAAATCCGCATCCTGAAAAGGAGAAACTTGCATCCAAAGGTACTCCGGACACTTCCCGTCGTAGCTTTTTCAGGAAGATCTGGGGGTGGGTAGCCCTGGCTGCAGGCGTTGAGCTGGCAGGTCTGAGCATCCCTTTTATTAGCTCGGGCAGGAAAAAACAAAAGAAAGAAGAAACCGGAAATTTTATCGAGATAGCTCAGGTATCGGATGTACCGGTAGGATCTGTCCTTCCTTACCGGTCAGGACGACTTTATATCTGTCATCTTGAGGACGGAGGGTTTCTGGCTGTATCCATCAAGTGTACTCATCTGGGGTGCAGCGTGGAATGGGATGAAGAGAAAAAAGAATTTATTTGTCCCTGCCATCATTCTATGTTTTCCCTCAGTGGAGAAGTCGTAAACCCTCCGGCTACACGGGCTCTTAATATTTACCCTATCAAAATTGAAAACGATGTAATAAAGGTGAATCTGGAAAAACCCATCCTGCGTAAACATTTTAACAAATCACAGGAGACCTATGCCTGAAACAAAAAATACACCGGAAAACTACCTCTGGAAAAAAGCAGGATTCATTGCCACCGTGGTCATCTTCATCTCTTTCCCATTGTATCTGGCGTATTTTTACCTGACCGGAAACAATTCCACATCCGGAAACGCGAATGAGACAGCATATTATGTAGGGGGTGATCAGTGTATCGACTGTCATCCGAATGAATATCACGACTGGCATGGCTCCGACCATGATCGTGCCATGGACTATGCCACAGATAAAAGTGTGGAAGGAGACTTTAACAACACGATTTTTGTTGACATGAAAGGAGACACCAGTCGTTTTTTTAAAAAAGAAGGAAAGTTTTATGTGCATACCAAAGGGCCTGGCGGAAAACCCGGGGATTTCCGGATCACCCATACGTTCGGGGTCAGGCCCCTGCAACAATATCTGGTTCCTTTTGATAGTGGAAGACTGCAATGCCTGCCCATAGCCTGGGATACCATCACTCATTCCTGGTTCAGCCTGCCGGATTCGATTTACAAGAATGAAAACCTGACACCGGACAATTGGCTTTATTGGACAAATAACGGACAAAACTGGAACGGCATGTGTGCCGACTGTCACAGTACCAACCTGAAAAAAGGGTATGATCCCGACAAACATACGTACCATACCACCTGGACAGATATTGACGTCAACTGTGAGGCATGCCACGGACCCGGGTCTGAACACATCAAATGGGCCAATTTACCCGAAATGGATCGTCCGCAAAATATAAACTACGGCCTCACGGTCAACACCGCAGAAATCGATGCTGTCGAAGAAGTCAAGCAGTGTGCGCGGTGTCATGCCCGGCGTTCGGTGATGGGAGATTTTACGCCGGATGATTTTCATAAGGATTTGCTGGATTACATGATCCCTCAATTACTTCTCGCACCCCAATATTTCCCCGATGGACAAATCCTCGATGAAGACTATGTTTACGGATCGTTTACACAAAGTTACATGTACCAGGAACATTTGCGGGTCCATTGCAGCGACTGCCACAATGTACACAGCCTGAAAACCATCCTGCCTATTGATGATAACCAGTTATGTCTGCAGTGTCACCGGGCTGATGTTTATGACACCTATCAGCATACTTTTCACAAAAAAACAGGAGAACCCGGAAATCCTCTGGTACTGGAACATGGGAAAAAGGTGGTGCAGGTAGGCGAAGGAGCCAAATGTGTTAACTGCCATATGCCCGGCAGGTATTATATGGGAGTGGATTTCCGCAGGGATCACAGCCTGCGCATTCCCCGTCCCGATCTGTCAATGAAATATGGCACCCCTAACGCCTGTAATCAATGTCATACAGACAAAACCCCTGCATGGGCCGAATCATATATCCGTGAATGGTATGGTAAGAGCCGACGGCACCATTACGGGGAAATACTGGCCCGCGGCAGAGAAAGCGATCCTGCAGCACAGGACAGCCTGATCCTGATCATCAGAGACATTCTTCATCCGGTTATTGTACGTGCTACGGCTGTCGCCTTATTACAAAACTACCCTAACCAGAAAAGCTTTAATGCCATCCAACAGGCTTTCAGTGATCCCGAATCCATTATCCGTGAAGCAGCAGTCCGCAGCCTTCCTATTCTTTCACAAGAACAATTCAAAGAAGCACTCCTTCCCATGCTGAACGATCCGGTAAAGGCGGTGAGGATACAGGCTGCCTTCCGGCTCTCTTCCCTGCCCCGTCGTCAGATAAACGGAAAATACCAGAAAGCATTTGACAAGACGCTGAAAGAGTACCAGGAAAGTATGCTCTATATGGGAGATTTTGCCTCCAGCCGGCACAATCTGGGCATGTTATATGCCAACCTGGGACAAACAGCCAATGCCATAACCAATTACGAAGAAGCCATACGTATAGACAATCTCTTTTTCCCGGCCAAGATCAATCTTGCTTTGCTGTACAATCAAACCGGACAAAATGACAAAGCCGAGAAAATGCTTCTGGATGTTATTCACCACGAACCGGATTTTGATCAGGGATACTATTATCTAGGACTTCTCATGGCCGAGAAAAAAGATTATAACAAAGCCCTGAGTTATCTCCTGGAAGCTGTCCGACGCATGCCTGACTATATCCGGATCAACTATAATATTGCATTGCTGTATCAACAAATGGGGAAGAAAAACGAAGCTGAAAAATACCTGTTAAAATGTCTGCAGGCCGAACCGGACAATTTTGATTATCTCTTAGCCGCCGCTACATTTTACCTACATTTGGGAGACAAAGACAAGGCCAGGCGCTATGCCTCCCTCCTGACAGAAAAATATCCGCAGAATCCTGCCGGAAAAAATATTCTGAACATCCTTAACGGCAAATAACTATCCAAATGTAGTGTAATTAAAAATACATTCTTATGAAAAACATTGAAAGATCCACTATAGGCCTGGATTCTTTAGCTTATATCGTTATAATCCTTGCCGGCATCAAGATCTCCGCTTCCATCATTACCCCTTTTTTATTGTCCCTGTTTATTGTGATCATCTTTAAACCCTTCTCCGATTCATTGATAAACAAAGGTATTCCCCGTTGGTTGACTTTCACCATCATTTCAATCATCGTTTTGTTGTTCGGGTTCTTGGTGGTTACAATTATTTCCGTATCGGTTCAAAGTTTTTCGGAAAATCTCTCTTTTTATAATGAAAAACTAAACAGTTACCGAGATGAACTAGTCCTGTTATCAAGAAAATTAGGCATATCCGAAAAAGACCAACTGACTTCGATTCTGAATCCTGCCAAGATCATGAGTTTTGTAGCAGGAGCTTTAACCAACTTCAGTGACATACTTTCCAACAGCATCCTAATCCTGCTGACCGTAATTTTTATTTTTATAGAAACCAACATATTCCCTGACAAAATAAAAGTCATAACCAAAGACGAAAAAACCCTAAGATATTTTCATGAAATTAACCATCAGGTAAACAATTATATGATGATCAAAACAGTCATCTCGGCCGGTACAGGAATCATCATCGGAATAGCACTGGCTTTGATCCGGCTGGACTTTGCCATATTGTGGGGACTTATTGCTTTTTTACTGAATTATATTCCCAACATTGGCTCCCTAATTGCTGCCATTCCACCCATTATCCTAGCACTTATTCAGTTCGGAATTCCCGGAGCCATTGGTGTCACGGTAATTTTCCTGGTTATCAACTTCGTAATCGGGAATTATATCGAACCAAAGGTGATGGGTAAAGGGCTGGGACTTTCCGTGCTGATTGTCTTCCTATCTTTGATATTCTGGGGATGGCTACTCGGACCGGTAGGAATGTTGCTCTCAGTGCCTATCACTCTTGTTTTTAAGATTATCATGCAGGCACAACCCCAAAAACGCTGGATCGCTGTTTTACTGGGAGACGGATCGGACATCAGTGAACTCTGAAAATAACATAAAAATACAAATATACCTTGGCACGGCTGGTGTGACTTTTTTCAACTGTTCAAAATTTTTTATTTTATTAATAATGAAAAAAATAAAATTTTTCTTCACCCCTGTAACCGGTTACTCACAATAAAACTGTTCATGAGCTTGCTATGCTCGGTTCATTCTCACAGGAATTTTTTATTTCATCCCGGTTGGGTTAACTTTATCCAGAGATTTTTTTCCGTTTTGCTCAATTAAAAAATAACATTTAATCCGACACATCCATGAAAACAATAAACAAACAAAAAACGTCATCTGTCTTGTGGATTCTGGCCTCTTTGGTCATTGTCCTTGCAGGAATTAAAGTAGCATCCAACATCATCGTTCCTTTTCTGATGGCCCTCTTCATTGTTATTATATTCAAACCTTTCGCCAATGCATTACAAAAAAAGGGAGTGCCCGGATGGCTGTCTCTTGCCGTTATTCTTTTGTTTATTCTTGTTTTTATCGGTCTGCTGGTCACTATGATCACTGTTTCAGTCCAGAACTTTTCTGACAGGATTCCTTTTTATAATGAAAAACTCATCATCTACAGGGATCAGCTCATCATGTTATCCCAAAAATTCGGGATGCATATTGATCAGCAACAATTGAATAACTTCTTTGATCCCGCAAAGATCATGGGATTCGTGGGCATTGCCCTGAAGAGTTTTAGTGATATTCTCTCCAACGGTTTGCTGATCTTATTGACGATTGTTTTCATCTTTATCGAATCCAATATATTCAATGCCAAACTAAAATTTATCGCCAGAGATGAAAAGAAATTAAAGTATATCCATGAGATAAACGAGCAATTAAATCACTACATGCTCATCAAATCCATTACCTCCGCTTCCACAGGGATCATTCTCGGAGGAGCCCTGGCCATTGCCGGCATTGACTATGCACTTCTGTGGGGTGTCGTTGCCTTTATGCTCAATTATATCCCCAGCATTGGCTCACTGATCGCTGCTATCCCTCCTATCATTCTCACCCTTGTACAATTCGGTCTGCCAGAATCCATTGCTGTCACTCTCCTGTATGTGGCTATAAACTTTTTGATCGGTAGTGTTATCGAACCCCGTGTCATGGGAAGAGGATTGGGCTTATCTGTGTTGATTGTTTTCCTTTCGCTGATTTTCTGGGGCTGGATCCTTGGTCCTGTCGGGATGTTCCTCTCTATACCCATCACACTTGTTATCAAAATCATTCTGCATTCCCAACCCGAAACACGATGGATATCCATCATCCTGGGCAATGGTATCGAATTACGATCCATAAAAAGACAACAATTAAGTAACTCATAACTTAAAAAATACATATTTTTGTAAAAAAATTATTATAATGAAAAAATCACAAAAAATCCGTCACCTTGTATTTTCTTTCAGCCTCATCCTGATAATTACTGCAGCATATAACTGCAAAAACAAAAGGGAAAAACAATCAGGAGAAAAAAACATTCCGACAGCCATACAGGAAAACAATATGGATATTGTCGAAACATTTTTGGATGCCGCCATGAACGGAGACCTCAACAAGGTAAAACAGATAGTCCGGAATGGCATGGACGTAAACACCGCTGGTGTGCAAGGACGTACCGCCCTAATGTTGGCAGCCTATAACGGACATACCGATATTGTAAAATACTTGCTGGAAAAGAGAGCTACAGTTAATGTCCTCGACGATATGGGACAATCTGCACTTATCTATGCTGCTTCAGGGCCATTCCCCGAAACCGTGAAAGTGTTGTTGGATCATAAGGCCGATCCGGATATTGTTGCCAAAGGAGACGGATGGACCGCTCTGATGTTTGCCGCAGCTGAAGGACAACTGGAAGTGGTAAAGGTATTGCTGGCTTATGGCGCCAATCCCTTGATCAGGGAAAAAGACGGAGACGATGCCGAATCTTTCGCCCGGAAGAACGGACATACTGACGTAGCAAAATATTTACATAATTTTGTACCAAAAAAATAACCCCCCTTTTTCTCACCTATACTTATATTCCCTACAACAAGATCTTTCATACACGTTTTTCCCCGGTCTTTCGGGGTAGATGGTGATAATTGCAAACCTTTTGTGCCAGTTTGAGCACTTCCGGGTTTAATATCATTTTATTGTTTTCTTTTATAAATTCAAGGCCTCCGACTTTTCTGCCGAAATTGTTACTTGTCAAGAAAAACCTTTTGTTACCCTTCTGTTCAGACGAGTATTGATCTTGAGCAGAAAAAGGATGAAGTTGAAAATAAGATTTCTGACAAGTCCGCTTTTTATCATGATACGCAGGAAATTATTCTGAATACGGTTGTAGCGGAGCATTCTTTCCATGGCCGGCAAGGGCTCTTTGTTGCCAAGGATTCTGGCTGCCGCCGCCTCTCCCGATACTAACGCCTGGTAAATTCCTTCGCCCGTAAGTCCCGAGGCCAGTCCTGCGGCTTCGCCGGTCAGGAACACCGGATCAAAATCCCATCCCCGATAGTCATAGCTGATCGGAAAACTTTCATAGGTTGCCTTATTCAGATCAAAACCCTGTTTTTCCGCCCATTTGAAAAAACGTTTTTTCATCTTTGCCGGCGATATATACCGGGTATCCCCGCCTGTGCCAATCACAAGATAACGATCATGCGGAAAGACCCAGGCATACCACGAGTGAAAATACCTTGAATCCATGTGGATTTCAAAACGGTTTTCCCCCTTCCAGGGGATCCGGTACTGAAAGGTAAAAATCTTTTTCTCGGCAGGCAACCTAAGATAACGACGAACCACTGAATTTATCCCATCCGCTCCTACAAGATAGCGATATCCTATTTCTTCTCCCTTTTCGGTATAGATACGGTCTTTTTCAACCCTGCTCACTCTGCTTCCCGTTCGAACCTCAATACCTTTACTACGTACCTCTTCAGCCATCCATTCCCCCAGTTTTCTCCGGTCCACCGTATAGAGTACAGGCATTTGAAAACGGGAATAATTCCTGAATAAGGAAGAAACCAGCAGGCTTACATATACTTTCCTTTCAAAAAGATTTTCCGGCACTTCCAGCAATGCCAGGTCCTTTCGGGTAAGTCCTCCGGCACATACCTTCTCTCCAAACGCTTTCTTTTTTTCCAGTACCAGCACCTCCAGTCCGTGTCCTGAAAGCTTAGCAGCACAGTGTAATCCGGCCGGACCAGCTCCAACGATTATGACATCATATTTTTTCATCAGAACACGGTTAGAAAGGCAAATGTAAAAAAATCATCGTGGAAGGAAAAAAAAGATAAATGGAATCAACTGCAAGTTTTAAGGCCAGCGGCCTCCAGTTTCGTTATGCCAAAGCAATGGATGCTTTTAGCACCCCTGAGGCAATTTCCTCTTGCCATAATCTTGGGAAATATATACTTTTAACCGCAATTATACGTTGCTCTCTTACAAACGAAACCATTCCGGGTGATCAAAAAGATTTTTTCATACCTGTTGTTTTTGGCTCCGGTATTTTTTTCCTGGAACACCTCCCTTACGGCCCAGACCGGAGGTACCCGCACCTATCGTTTTCTGGATCTTCCTTACAGCAGCCGGGAAGCAGCGCTGGGTGGCAAGGTAGCATCCATGCCTGTAGAAAACCTGAATTTCGGCCTTTCCAACCCGTCATTGTTGGGAGAGAATACCAACAACACCCTCGTGCTTAACTATGTTAATTATTTCTGCGACATCAATTTCGGAAGCGTTGGCTATGCTTTTAAGACATCTTTACCTGGATATTTCTCTGCAGGTCTTCGTTACATCAACTATGGTTCTTTCATCGCCGCCGATGAGACCGGACAGATTACAGGCCGTTTTACGGCTGCTGAATATATTTTCCAGGCTTCCTATGCCCGCATTTTCGACTCTCTTTTTACGATAGGAGTAACTCTCAAACCTCTTCTCTCCGTGCTGGAAAGATACCAGTCTTTCGGGATAGCCATGGATGCAGGGGCCTCCTGGCACAACCATGATAACTTATTTACAGCATCTGTCCTGTTACGTAATATAGGATTCCAGATCGATCCCTATGTAAAAGGACATCACGAACCCATACCTTTCGAGATCATGGCCGGCCTTTCACAGAAACTTGCCCATGCTCCCTTCCGGTTTATATTCACCTTTCAGCAACTTCAAAAACCCGATCTGCTGTATCCTTATCCTGAAGATCCGGAAAACCCCTCCACAACAACGGGCAATAGCACCACTGGATATACAGGTTTCGGTCGTTTCACCGAAAATGCTTTTCGCCATACCCTCCTTGGCATAGAATTTCTTCCTTTTAAAAGTTTTACTTTCAGTCTGGGTTATAATTACCAACGAAGGAAAGAGCTGCAGGTGCCTGCCCGTATTGGCATGGTCGGTTTTTCCTGGGGATTTGAGCTGCGGCTGACCCGTTTCAGCATCAGCTATGGCCGGGCTTCCTACCATCTGGCCGGAGCATCCAATCATTTTTCCGTATCCCTCAACATGGGTAACCTATTCTCCGGAAAGAAATTATAATTTTGGTATCTTTACCCCCTCATTTTACGGTTCAGGCATGACAAACAAACCTTTGATCATCGCTATCGACGGGTATTCCTCCTGCGGCAAAAGCACCTTTGCCAAAGCCATTGCCCACTGGCTTCATTACATTCACATCGACAGCGGAGCAATGTACCGGGCTGTCACACTCTTTGCCCTACAAAACGGTTTATATAAAAACGGAAAACTGGATGCCGGAAAGCTGATATCCCTGTTGCCGGAAATTACCATAGTATTCAAAAAAAATCCCCGCACAGGTAATACAGAGACCTGGCTCAACGGTAAAAATGTTGAAAAAGAGATTCGCAGTATTGAGGTCTCCAACCATGTCAGCGAGGTAAGTAAGATCCCGCAAGTTCGAGAACACCTGGTAAATCTGCAACGAAGACTGGCAGGCCGCAAGGGTGTCGTGATGGAGGGCAGGGACATAGGAACCGTTGTTTTCCCACATGCTGATATTAAGATTTTTATGACTGCCTCTCCGCAGGTAAGAGCCATGCGCAGATACAAGGAGATGTTGGAGAAGAAAGAACACAGTACATATGAAGAGGTTCTGAAGAATGTGATAGAACGGGACCGGATAGACTCGGAACGTGAAGTAAGTCCACTACGGCAGGCAAAAGATGCCCTGGTACTGAACAACTCAAAAATGACCGTTGAGGAACAAATGAATTGGATAAAAGGAATTATCCGTAAAAAACTGGCAGAACAAAATGATAAAGAAAATGCAGATTGATCTGGACAGACGGGCAGGATTTTGTTTTGGCGTGGAAAATGCTATCAAAATTGCTGAAAAAGAACTCAAGGCAGGAAACAAAGTATATTGTCTCGGACAGATTGTACATAATGAAATGGAGATCAGACGCCTGGAAAAGCTGGGACTCCTTACCATCGATCATGACACGTATAAAAAACTAAAAAACACACGCGTTCTCATCCGCGCCCATGGAGAGCCTCCGGAAACTTACCGCATTGCCCGGGAAAACAACATAAGCCTGATCGATGCCACCTGCCCCATTGTAGCCCATCTGCAAAACAAGATCCGCACCTGTTATGAAGAAATCATTAAGGAAAAAGGTCAGATCGTCATCTTCGGAAAACAAGGTCATGCCGAGGTGATCGGCCTCATCGGACAGACCGGAAATACAGCGGTCGTTATCAACAGTTGGGAAGATCTTGACAAGCTGAACTATCACTATCCCATTTACATGTACTCCCAGACTACACGGGATATTCACGAATACGAGCAACTCAAGCAGGAGATCCGGAAAAGGCTCCGGGAAACCGGTGACCGGGAACCGCCTCCTTTCATTTCCTACGATACGATTTGCTCGCAGGTATCTAGCCGGGCCACCGAACTTGAGCAATTTGCCCGGGATCATGACCTGGTAATCTTTGTAAGCGGGAAAAACAGCTCAAACGGCAAATATCTATATAATGTATGTAAGAGCAACAATCCCAATACCATCTTTGTAAGTATTCCCGAAGAACTCCAACTGCCTCTGTCCGGAAGTCCACAAAGGATAGGTATCAGCGGGGCAACGTCAACACCCTCCTGGCTGATGGAAAAAATCAGGGATAAAATCAAAGAGTTTTACCATCTTTGACTATCTTTAGGTTTTTGTTTTTTTCTCGTGCTTTGCTTCGGACATCCGAGGAAATTCTTAAGATAAGAATAAATAAATATGAGTAAGATAAAACGAATCGGCGTATTAACTTCCGGAGGAGATGCCCCGGGCATGAATGCAGCCATCCGCGCCGTAACACGAACAGCTATTTATAACGGACTGGAAGTGATCGGCATCCGCCATGGTTACCAGGGCATGATCAATGGGTATTTCAAATTACTAAAAACATTTCATGTAAGTGATATCATCCAGCGCGGCGGCACGATCCTGAAAACGGCCCGCTGCGAAGAATTCAAGACCCCGGAAGGTCGCAAACAAGCATACGAAACCCTCAGAGATCGTAACATAGGCGGCGTGGTGGTAATCGGAGGGGATGGTTCGTTCACCGGGGCACGTATCTTCAACGAAGAATACGACATCCCTTTCATTGGTATCCCAGGTACCATAGACAATGATATTTACGGCACCGACTATACCATAGGATACGATACCGCCCTGAATACCGTGATCGAAGCGGTTGATAAGATCCGCGATACGGCCAGCGCCCATAACCGTTTGTTTTTTATCGAGGTAATGGGCGCCGAAGCGGGTTTTATCGCCGTACGCAGCGGCATCGCCTGCGGCGCCGAAGCCATCATCATCCCTGAAGTAAAAGATCAGGTCAAAAACCTCCGTGCTTATCTCGAAAAAGGATACAAACGAAAAAAATCCAGCAACATTATCATTGTGGCCGAAAGAGCTTATCCCGGCGGAGCGTTCGGCGTGGCAGAAGCTGTCAAAAAAGACTTCAAGGACTACTCGATGAGAGTCACCGTATTGGGACATATCCAGCGTGGGGGCTCTCCGTCAGCTTTCGACAGGTTTACAGCCTCACGTCTCGGCTATGCCGCCGTCGATGCTCTGCTGGACGACCAGAAAAGTGCTATGGTAGGTTTGCAAAACAATGAGATCTCACTCGTACCTTTCAGCAAAGCAGTAAAACTGCATAAAGAAGTACGGAAAGATTACCTGGAAATAGCCAATATCCTGTCTGTCTGACCGGCCAAGATTTTTATTGTCTTATTCCTGTTCGTATGGAACCTGAAACGTATGCCGAAGTAATATTACCGCTGCCGGTTTCAGGAACCTTCACATACCATATCCCTGATTCTTTGAGAGAGAAAGCTACCCCAGGCGTACGGATTATCGTGCCCTTCGGAGAGAAAAAATCCTATACCGGTGTGATAAGACGGATCGTACCCGAACCTCCCGGAACATTCCTCCCCAAAGAAATAGACCGTGTGCTGGATGACAAACCACTGATCCAAGAGTTCCATTTTCAGTTCTGGGAATGGATGTCCGACTATTACTTATGCACCCTGGGAGAGGTAATGGATGCCGCCTTGCCCGGCGGACTGAAACCGGTCTATCATTTTTCCTATTCCGTGAATACCGGATTCAAAGAACCGGGAGCCCTTACAGACAAGGAAAGAAATATGTTCTTTTATATTCATCATCATCCCGGTATCCCTGATGATGAGCTGGGGAAAAAATTTGGGAAGAGAAATACCCCGAAACTTATCAGATCTCTCCTGGAGAAAGAGGCCATCACAGAAAAAAGCCTGATGGTAGATCCTTATAAACCAAGGACCCTGCGTTATATACGCATCTCCCCCGGTCTTACGGAACAGACTCTGCAACAACTGCCTGAGACCCTGAAACGGGCCAAAAGACAATGGGAGCTGTTTACTGCCTGTGCCGCTGACTGGTCACCCGGAGAAACACCTCCCTCCTTTCTGAAGTCAGAACTGTTGAATAAATATCCCTACCCGGGGGCCCTGGCATCCCTGAAGGAAAAAGGGATTCTGGAAGAATATGAACTGCCTGTCAGCCGGCTGGAAAGAGGCGAGGAGAAAGCTGCTCACTTGAAACAACTCACTCCTGCACAACAACAGGTTCTGGAAAATATCCGGCAGCTTTTCCGGGAAAAAAACACCGTCCTGTTACATGGTGTGACCTCCAGCGGCAAGACGGAGATCTATTTCCACCTGATCCGTGAGCAGCTAATTCAGGGGAAACAGGTGCTATATCTACTTCCGGAGATCACCATCACCGGCCAGATGATTCACCGTCTGAAAGAAGCTTTCGGCGATCTTGCCGGTATCTATCACTCCCGTTACAGCGATGCCGAAAGAATAGAAACCTGGCTGAACCTCTCGGGCAATGACGCCGGCAAACCCCTAAAAGTCGTTCTGGGCGTGCGCGCTGCCGTTTTCCTGCCCTTCCGGGAACCGGGGCTGATCATTGTGGATGAAGAACATGAAACCAGCTATAAACAAGACAGCACCTCTCCCCGTTATCATGCCCGCGACGCTGCAGTCATGTTGGGGCATCTGACAGGTGCAAAGGTCTTGCTTGGATCTGCCACCCCCTCGCTCGAATCATATTACAACGCCCGCACCGGAAAATACGGTCTCGCAGAACTTAAAGAACGCTATACCCGCATTGCCATGCCTGAGATACGCGTGGTGGACATGAAGAAAATGTATAAACGCAGAGAAGTCCGCGGACATCTTTCCCATGAACTGCATAAGGCCATAGAAGAGGCACTGCAGGAAGGAGAACAGGTGATTCTGTTCCAAAACCGACGGGGTTTTTCACCTTATATCCAATGTGCCGACTGTGGCTGGATCCCCTACTGCAAACATTGTGATGTAGCCCTCACCTACCACAAAAACAGCAACCGTTTGATCTGTCATTACTGCGGATACAATATTCCCGTGCCAACCCGGTGTCCTTCCTGCGAATCCACCCATTTGCATACCCGGGGCTTCGGAACCGAAAAAATAGAGGAGGAGATACGGTTGCTTTTCCCGGAGGCACACTCCACCCGCCTCGACCTGGATACAGCCCGCTCACGTAAACAATACCTGTCTATCATTCAGGATTTCGAAAAACAAAAGACCAACATACTGATCGGCACCCAGATGATTACCAAAGGTCTGGATTTCGGACATGTGCGTGTAGTGGGCATCCTGAATGCCGACAACCTGTTACATTTTCCCGATTTCAGGGCCTGTGAACGCAGCTTCCAGCTCATGGCTCAGGTAAGCGGACGGTCTGGCCGCAAAGACAAACGGGGACACGTGTTCATACAGACATACGACCCCGCGCATCCGATTATCACCGACGTGCTGAAACATGATTATTTCCATATGTACAGCACCCAGTTACAGGAACGCAGGCTGTTCCACTACCCTCCCTTCTACCGACTGATACGTATCACCCTGAAACACCGGAAAAAAGATGCCGTCAACCGGGCAGCAGACGAGCTGGCCTCCCTGCTGCGAAAAAACTTCCGTAACAACGTGCTGGGACCGCAATATGCCTTCATCCCCCGCGTGCGTAACCGTTACATCAAACAAATCCTCCTGAAACTGGAACAGTATACCGACAAGTCTACTGCCAAGACCATCCTGCAGCAGTTCGAACAATACCTCCGGGAAACCCCCGCCTACAGAGGCATCCAGTTTATCAATGACGTGGATCCTCTGTAAAAAACTTAAATTTCAATAAACAAATTCCTAAGACCTGCCTTAATGGACCGAAATGAATATCAAACATCGATTAACAATTTATGAGACAGTGAAATGCAGAAATATTATCTGATGTATTTATTTTTTATTTTTTTGAAAAGCTTGCCGGATAAACCCCGCTTACACTAATATTTTACACCATTCCCCTGTTTTAGTAAGTTAGGAAAGGGGATAAACAGGGAATAAATTCCGCTACTTATACGTACCCAAAAAGAGAGCTTCCTAAGGGGAGCTCTCTTCAAATCAAAATTTACTACCGCAAAAACAACTAAGCCTGTGCTGTTGGACCACCAAAGTTCATCGGCATAACCGGTCCGCCAGCACCTTGTACATCTTTGATTTTTCCGTGTACCGACTCATACTTGGCAATGTTGTCCTGCATGGCCAATAAAAGACGCTTGGCATGTTCTGGGGTAAGAATTATTCTGGATTGTACACGGGCCTTAGGAATTCCCGGCATCACCCGGACAAAATCCAATACAAATTCTGCGCTTGAGTGGGTAATAATGGCCAGGTTAGAGTATATCCCCTGTGCTACTTCGTCATTCAGCTCAATATTGATCTGGTTCTGTTTCACTTTATCATCCATGATTCCGACATTATTGGTTTATTCTTCTGTTTTCTCTTCCTGATTCTGGGAACCCGAAGTAAGCAATTCATACTCTTCTTTTGAGCCGACGATCAGTTTTTCATATTTTCGCATGCCTGTACCGGCAGGAATGAGATGACCAACGATTACATTCTCTTTCAGTCCTTCCAGATGATCTACTTTTCCACTGATAGCAGCTTCATTAAGCACCTTCGTCGTTTCCTGGAAAGATGCAGCCGAGATAAAACTTTTGGTCTGCAAAGCAGCCCGGGTTATCCCCTGTAGTACCTGGCTGGAAGTAGCCGGGATAGCATCTCTGGCCTCCACCAGTTTCAGGTCACGGCGTTTCAGCATGGAGTTTTCATCCCTGAGACGGCGGGCAGTAATGATCTGCCCTGCTTTCAGGTTCTCCGAATCCCCCGGATCCACTACAACTTTCTTGTCATAAATCCAATCGTTTTCGTCGCGGAACTCGTTCTTATCAACAATCTGTTTTTCGAGAAACTTGGTATCACCGGGATCTTCGATCACTACCTTACGCATCATCTGGCGAACGATCACCTCAAAATGCTTATCATTGATCTTTACCCCCTGCAAACGGTACACTTCCTGTACCTCATTGACAATATATTCCTGCACTTCTGTCGGTCCCTTGATGGCCAGTATATCTTCAGGCGTAATAGCTCCGTCAGACATAGGAGTACCCGCACGCACATAATCATTCTCCTGTACCAGAATCTGCTTGGACAGCGGAACCAGGTATTTTTTCACTTCACCGGTTCTCGATTTCACAATAACCTCACGATTACCGCGCTTGATCTTACCAAAAGAAACTTCCCCATCAATTTCAGACACCACGGCCGGATTGGAAGGGTTACGGGCTTCAAAAAGCTCAGTTACCCTGGGCAAACCGCCCGTAATATCACCGGATTTTCCAACAGCTCTCGGGATCTTCACCAAAATATCTCCGGCTTTCACCTTATCTCCTTCTTCTGGAATCAGGTGTGCACCTACTGGTAAGTTGTAAGACTTTAATTCTTCATTATCCTTCGACATGATCTTGATCATCGGATTCTTGGTCTTATCCCTCGACTCGATAATCACTTTCTCCCGGAAACCGGTCTGTTCGTCTGTTTCTCCATGGTAAGTATGACCTTCAATAAGGTTATCGAATTTAACAACACCATCTGTTTCCGAAACGATTACGGCATTGTAAGGATCCCATTCACAAAGCAGATCTCCTTTTTTTACATTATCACCTGGTTTCACATAAAGTATCGAACCATAAGGAATAGCATGGGTAGTAAGGACAATATTGGTATTTTCATCTATCAGCTTTAGTTCCCCCAAACGTCCAATCACGATAGATACTTTCTTTTCGGCATCATCTTTTGTCTCCACAACACGTAAATCCTCAATTTCCACGACACCATCATATTTGGCGACGATATTAGATTCGGCAGTAATATTGGAAGCAGTACCTCCGACATGGAAAGTACGCAAGGTAAGCTGTGTCCCTGGTTCTCCGATCGACTGAGCTGCTATTACACCTACAGCTTCCCCGATTTGGACCATTTTACCCGTTGCAAGGTTACGCCCGTAACACTTAGCACAAACTCCATGTTTCGCCTCACAAGTCAGAACCGACCGTATTTCCACCTGTTCAATGGGGGAATCCTCTATTTTCCGGGCAATATCTTCCGTGATCTCTTCACCCGCGCTGATAATCAGCTCCCCACTTATCGGATGATAGATATCATGAACTGTAGTACGCCCCAGTATTCTGTCATACAGGGTCTCTACCACCTCTTCATTCTTCTTAATGGCTGTTGCTTGCAACCCAAGCAGGGTACCACAATCTTCTTCCGTGATAACCACATCCTGTGATACATCTACCAGCCTACGGGTCAAATAACCGGCGTCAGCTGTTTTTAGAGCGGTATCAGCCAAACCTTTTCGGGCACCATGTGTAGAGATAAAGTACTCCAGTACCGAAAGTCCTTCCTTGAAGTTGGAGAGGATTGGGTTTTCGATGATCTCAGAACCGGCAGATCCGGATTTCTGGGGTTTGGCCATAAGCCCCCTCATCCCAGACAACTGACGTATCTGCTCTTTCGAACCACGAGCGCCAGAGTCCAGCATCATATACACAGCATTGAATCCCTGCTTGTCATTTGATAAGCGTTTCATCAGGGCCTGGGTTAGTTTTGCATTGGTATGAGTCCAGATATCAATGATCTGATTATAACGTTCATTGTTGGTAATGAAACCCATGTTGTAATTGTTCACTACCTCTTCGACCTGCTGATATCCTTCTTCTATGAATTTTTCCTTTTCTTCCGGAATGATCACATCTCCCAAATTAAAGGATAACCCGCCGCGGAAGGCCATCTCGTATCCCATTGCTTTTATGTGATCCAGGAATTCAGCCGTCTTGGCGGTACCGGTTTTTTTCAGTACGGTACCGATGATATCCCGAAGAGCTTTTTTCGTCAAGAGAGTATTGATAAAACCCATCTCTTTCGGAACCACCTCATTAAAGATTACTCTTCCCACAGTAGTTTCTATCAGTTTTTTGACTGGCTTTCCATTTTCTATATCATCGACTCTTACTTTTATCACAGCATGAAGGTCAACTTTCTTCTCGTTATAAGCAATGATCACTTCTTCGGGAGAATAAAAAGACATTCCTTCCCCGGGAATCTTTTCCCTTCCCGAACTTTTTCTGGCTTTGGTAATATAATAAAGACCCAGTACCATGTCCTGTGAAGGCACGGTGATAGGCGCTCCATTAGCAGGATTCAGAATATTGTGTGATGCCAGCATTAACAACTGTGCTTCAAGCACAGCTGCATTACCCAACGGCAAATGTACAGCCATCTGGTCACCATCGAAGTCGGCGTTAAATCCCGTACAGGCCAAAGGATGTAACTGAATAGCCTTCCCCTCAATAAGTTTCGGCTGGAAAGCCTGGATACCCAACCGGTGCAGGGTAGGAGCTCTATTTAATAATACGGGATGTCCCTTCAACACATTTTCCAGAATATCCCAGACAACGGGGTCTTTTCTATCTACAATTTTTTTTGCAGATTTTACCGTTTTGACAATTCCTCTTTCAATCAACTTACGGATAATAAAAGGTTTGTATAGCTCAGCAGCCATATCCTTGGGAAGTCCACACTCATGCATTTGCAATTCAGGACCTACCACGATGACTGAACGGGCAGAGTAGTCGACACGTTTGCCCAGCAGGTTCTGACGGAAACGTCCCTGTTTTCCTTTCAAACTATCGCTCAGGGATTTTAATGGCCTGTTGGATTCGGTTTTCACCACATTGGACTTTCTGGAGTTATCAAACAGAGAGTCCACTGCTTCCTGGAGCATCCTTTTTTCATTTCTAAGGATCACTTCGGGAGCTTTTATTTCAATTAATCTTTTCAGCCTGTTATTCCGGATGATGACCCTTCTGTACAAATCATTCAGGTCAGAAGTGGCAAACCGGCCTCCGTCGAGCGGCACCAGAGGTCTCAGATCCGGAGGGATCACAGGCACTACTTTGATAATCATCCACTCGGGACGATTCACGTTTTTGGAAGCCCGGAAAGCCTCGACCACTTGCAAACGTTTCAATGCTTCGTTTTTACGCTGTTGGGAGGTTTCCGTATTGGCTTTGTGCCGCAGCGTATAGGACATCTCATCCAGATCGAGACGAGAGAGCAACTTATACAAAGCCTGTCCTCCCATGTCGGCGATAAACTTCTCGGGATCATCATCTTCCAGATACTGGTTTTCTTTCGGAAGAGAATCCATAATCTCCAGATATTCCTCCTCAGTGAGAAAATCCATATACTTGATTCCGTCTTTTTCTTTTATGCCGGGGTTAATAACTACATATCTTTCATAATAGATAATGGAGTCGAGTTTTTTGGTTGGTAATCCCAGCAAATACCCAATCTTGTTGGGCATAGAGCGGAAATACCAGATATGGGCTACGGGCACCACCAGGTTGATGTGGCCCATGCGTTCCCGTCTGACTTTCTTTTCCGTTACTTCAACGCCGCAGCGGTCACAAACAATCCCTTTATACCGGATTCCTTTGTATTTCCCGCAATGGCATTCATAATCCTTTACCGGCCCGAAGATCCTTTCACAAAACAGGCCGTCACGTTCTGGTTTGTAAGTCCGGTAATTGATGGTTTCCGGTTTCAGAACCTCTCCGTGAGACTGTTCCAAAATTTCTTCCGGTGATGCAAGGCCAATAGAGACCTTGGTGAAATCAGAATTTACTTTCGTATCTTTCCTGAATGGCATATGTGATAAAATTAAATTACGTAAACAAAAATATCCTAGTTGTTATTTACTCGAGTTTAATACTCAGAGCGAGCCCTTTCAGTTCATGCAGCAACACATTTAATGATTCGGGGATTCCCGGTTTTGGCATGTTCTCCCCTTTCACGATAGTCTCATAGGTACGTGCGCGTCCCTGAACATCATCAGATTTCACGGTTAATACTTCCTGCAGGATATTGGCAGCGCCGAACGCTTCGAGGGCCCATACTTCCATTTCCCCAAAACGCTGTCCTCCGAACTGAGCTTTACCACCAAGCGGTTGCTGTGTAATCAACGAATAAGGTCCAATAGAACGTGCATGCATCTTATCATCCACCAGGTGACCCAGTTTCAACATATAGATCACGCCGACGGTAGCAGGCTGGTCAAAACGTTCTCCCGTACCTCCGTCATATAAGTGAGTTACGCCGTAATCAGGCAAATCAGCCTTACGGGTATACTCGGTGATCTGATTCAGGGTTGCCCCATCGAAAATCGGCGTGGAAAATTTCACGCCCAGTTTTTCGCCAGCCCATCCCAGAACAGTCTCATAAATTTGCCCCAAATTCATACGGGAAGGCACACCCAGCGGATTCAGAACAATGTCAACAGGTGTTCCGTCTTCGAGGAAAGGCATATCTTCTATCCTGACGATACGGGCTATGATCCCTTTATTCCCGTGACGTCCGGCCATTTTATCCCCAACTTTGATCTTCCGTTTCTTGGCGATGTAAACTTTGGCTAACTTAATAATACCAGCAGGCAACTCATCCCCGATCTGGATATTATATTTTTTGCGTTTATAGTATCCGTCGATTTCTTTGTACTTGATCAAGTAATTATTCAGCAGGGTTTTAATGATCTCATTTTTTTTCTTGTCTGTCGTCCATTTGTTCGGATTCACATTCAAAAACTCGATCTCTTGCAGTTGTTTCAATGTAAACTTGCTCCCTTTGGGGATCAGGTCCTGATTATAGCAATCCTTCACTCCCTGTGATGTCTTCCCGTTCACCAATACGAAAAGCTTATCTACCAGTTTCGATTTCAACTCTTCTGCTTTCTGATTAAATTCCTTGTCAATCTTCTCCAGGAGAGGTTTTTCTGCAGCCCGGGCATGACGGTCTTTAATAGAGCGGGAGAACAGTTTTTTATCGATCACAACCCCCTCCAGTGACGGACCTGCTTTCAAAGAAGCATCTTTCACATCGCCGGCTTTATCTCCGAAAATAGCACGCAGAAGTTTTTCTTCAGGACTGGGATCGGATTCCCCTTTCGGGGTGATTTTACCAATCAGGATATCACCTGGTTTGATATGGGCGCCGATGCGGATCAATCCGTTTTCATCCAGATTTTTCGTAGCTTCTTCGCTCACGTTTGGTATATCAGAGGTCAGTTCTTCCAAACCCCGTTTGGTATCTCTGACTTCTAAGACATATTCATCAATATGAATGGATGTAAAGATATCATTCCGTACGACACTCTCGGATATCACTATAGCATCCTCAAAATTATATCCTTTCCAAGGCATGAAAGCCACTTTCAGGTTCCTCCCCAAAGCTAGTTCACCATTCACCGTTCCATAGCCTTCCGTCAGTACCTGTCCTTTCACAACCTTTTGTCCTTTGGAAACGATCGGCCGGATGTTCACACAGGTGTTCTGGTTTGTTTTTCTGAATTTTGTAAGATGATATTCACGCACATCATCATCAAAGCTGATGAATTTTTCTTCTTCGCTGCGGGAATATCTTATTACAATCTTTTCAGCGTCAACATATTCCACCACACCATCGCCTTCGGCGATAAAAAGCATGCGTGAATCGCGTGCTACCACCTCTTCAATACCTGTTCCTACAATAGGTGTTTCAGGATTAAGCAACGGCACAGCCTGACGCATCATATTCGAACCCATCAAAGCCCTGTTGGCATCGTCGTGTTCCAGGAAAGGAATTAGTGAAGCTGCTATCGAAGCAATCTGGTTCGGGGCCACGTCCATCAGGTCTACTTTCTGAGCTTCCTCAAACGGGAAGTCTCCTTCAAAACGGGCTTTAACACGCTGGTTGACAAATTTCCCTTCGTCGTCGTAAAGCGCATTTGCCTGAGCAATCACTTTATTTTCCTCTTCTTCGGCACTTAAATAAACTACCTCATCATTACTCAGGTTTACACGCCCCGTCTCCACTTTTCTATAAGGTGTCTCAATAAATCCGAGGTCATTGATCTTTGCATATACACAAAGGGAAGAAATCAGTCCGATGTTCGGTCCTTCAGGGGTTTCGATAGGACAAAGTCTACCATAGTGGGTATAATGTACATCACGCACTTCAAAACCTGCTCTTTCCCGGGAGAGTCCTCCAGGCCCCAGGGCAGAAAGTCTTCTCTTGTGGGTCATCTCTGCCAGTGGATTTGTCTGATCCATAAACTGCGAAAGCTGGTTGGTACCGAAGAACGAATTAATCACCGACGAAAGAGTCTTGGAATTAATCAGCTCGATTGGAGTAAATACCTCATTGTCCCTCACATTCATCCGCTCACGTATGGTCCTGGCCATACGGGCGAGGCCCACACCAAACTGATTATATAACTGTTCACCTACTGTACGGACACGCCGGTTGCTCAAGTGGTCAATATCATCCACATCCGTTTTAGAGTTAATCAACTGGATCAGATGTTTGATGATCTCAATAATATCCTCACGGGTTAGCACCTTGGTATCCATGGAGGTATCGAGATTCAGTTTTTTATTTAGTTTGTACCTTCCTACCTCACCAAGGTCATACCGTTTGTCTGAAAAGAATAATTTCTCGATCACGTCACGTGCAGATGGTTCGTCTGGCGGTTCAGCGTTTCGCAATTGTCGGTAAATATGATAAACAGCTTCCTTTTCCGAGTTACAGGGATCCTTCTGCAGGGTATTGAAAATAATTTCATAATCAGAAATGTTTTGATCTTCCTTATGCAGCAGGATCGTTTTGGCGTCTGAATCTATTATAAGGTCAATATGTTCATTTTCCAATACCGTTTCACGATCGATTACCACCTCGTTCCTTTCAATAGATACCACTTCTCCCGTATCTTCATCCACAAAATCTTCAACCCATGATTTCAGCACACGGGCTGCCAGTTTTCGTCCCAGTACTCTTTTCAGTCCCGTTTTGGTCACTTTTATTTCTTCGGATAAACCGAAAATATCAAGGATATCTTTATCACTCTCATATCCGATGGCCCGCAATAATGTAGTTACGGGTAATTTTTTCTTACGGTCGATATATGCATACATTACATTGTTAATGTCTGTTGCAAATTCGATCCAGGATCCCTTGAAGGGAATCACACGGGCAGAATACAGTTTTGTTCCGTTGGCATGAAGACTCTGCCCAAAAAAGACACCGGGAGAACGATGCAACTGGGAAACAACCACACGTTCCGCACCATTAATCACAAAGGTACCACGTTCGGTCATATAAGGCACGGTTCCCAAATAAACATCCTGGATAACCGTTTCAAAATCTTCATGATCAGGGTCTGTACAATACAGTTTCAATTTAGCTTTGAGAGGAACACTATAGGTGAGGCCGCGTTCCAGGCACTCTTCAATGGTGTACCTAGGCGGGTCTACGCCATAATCCAGAAACTCAAGAACAAAATTGTTCCGCGTATCTGTTATTGGAAAGTTTTCTGTAAAAACCTGATAGAGTTTTTCCTTTTTTCGTTCTTCAGCAGTAGATTCTATCTGGAAGAACTCGGCGAAGGATTTCAATTGGATGTCCAGAAAATCCGGATAATCCAGTTGATCCTTGATGGTTGAAAAACTAATACGTTGTTGGTTGGTTACCGGCATCGTAAAATATATATTAAAAAAACATTAATGTAATACAATAGCAAAAAGGTTTAGGATCCCGTACGGGATCCTAAACCCCAAACAAAAAGAATTGTTCACTTTTATTTAAGTTCAACTTCTGCTCCAGCTTCTTCCAATTGTGCTTTGATAGATTCAGCTTCTTCTTTGGATAGCCCTTCCTTCACGGGGGCGGGAGCGGAATCAACTACACCCTTAGCTTCTTTCAGGCCGAGGCCTGTCAGTTCCTTCACCAGCTTCACAACCTGTAATTTGGCCCCACCCGGAGCTTTCAGGATCACATCAAAACTGGTCTTTTCTTCTGCAGCGCCACCTTCAGCACCACCATTGGCAGGACCAGCCACAGCTACTGCTGCGGCAGCAGGTTCAATATTGTATTCTTCTTTCAGGATATCAGCTAGCTCATTAACTTCCTTAACAGTTAGGTTTACTAATTCTTCTGCAAGCTTTTTCAAATCAGCCATAGTTACAAATTTTTAATTGTTATTAATTCTTTAATTTTCTTTTTCTGATAATGTTTGTAAAACTCCTGTTAAAATATTATTACCCGATTGTAAAGCAGATAAGACATTCTTCATCGGGGACTGAAGCAACATGATGATATCGCCAATTAATTCCTCTTTCGACTTGAGGGAGGCAAGCACATCCAGTTGTTCATCTCCTATGTATACTGATTCTTCCACAAAGGCTGCTTTCAATATCGGTTTTTCATGACTCTTCCGGAATTCCTTGATCAATTTTGCCGGAAGGTTTGCCGTATCGGATAACATAATGGAAGAAGGGTACTTCAACACTTCAAAGAGCGGAGAATAATCCTTTTCTGCATTTTCAAGAGCTTTTTTCAACAAGGTATTTTTAACAACAATCAGCTTGATCTCCTTCTCGAAGCATTTCCTCCTCAGGTCACTGGTTTCGCTGGCATTCATGGTAGAGATATCGGCAATATACAGATGACCATAGGTATTGATCCGCTCGGTCAGTTGATCAATGATTGCATTTTTTTCTTCCCTAGTCATAGTTTAATCTTGGTTAAGCATGTTTAGTCAATTGCTTTAGTATCCACCCTGATTCCGGGACTCATAGTACTGGAGAGGTAGATACTCTTAATATAGGTTCCTTTGGACGATGCGGGTTTCAGTTTATTGATCATAGCAATAAACTCCTGGGCATTTTCCACGATTTTCTGTGGTTCGAAAGATACTTTTCCAATGGCAGCATGGATAATACCGTATTTATCGACTTTAAAATCAATTTTACCTTGTTTCACCTCTTTCACGGCCTTCCCGATATCCATGGTAACCGTACCACTTTTCGGATTAGGCATGAGACCACGCGGTCCAAGGATCCTTCCCAATTGTCCAACCTTTCCCATCACGGGAGGCATGGTGATAATCACATCAACATCGGTCCAGCCTCCTTTAATTTTATCGATATATTCATCCAACCCGACATAATCCGCACCGGCAGTTTTGGCTTCTTCTTCCTTATCAGGAGTACAGAGCACCAAGACTTTCGTTTCTTTACCGGTACCATGTGGGAGGTTGACTACACCACGTACCATTTGATTAGACTTCCTTGGGTCAACACCTAAGCGTACATCAATATCTACCGATGCATCAAAACGGGTGGTGGTTATTTCCTTCACCAGTTTTGCTGCCTCGGATAGTTTGTATGGTTTCCCAGGTTCAAACTTCTCAAGAGCTTTCTTTCTGTTTTTTGTCAATTTAATCATCTTACTCTTTGGTTTATTAGTTTCCCGGGAACTCACCTTTGACGGTAATTCCCATACTCCGTGCAGTTCCGGCAACCACTTTCATGGCCGATTCAACTGTAAAGCAGTTCAGGTCCTGCATTTTGACCTCGGCAATGGCGCGTATCTGATCCCAGGATACGCTAGCAACTTTCTGACGGTTAGGTTCAGGCGACCCGGATTTAATTTTGGCCATCTCTTTCAACTGGACAGCTACGGGCGGTGTCTTGGTGATAAAATCAAACGATTTATCATTGTATACCGTGATCACCACCGGGATCAGCTTTCCGACCATTTCCTGTGTACGGGCATTGAATTGTTTACAAAAATCCATGATATTCACGCCTTTTGCACCCAATGCCGGTCCGACAGGAGGAGACGGATTGGCCGCACCTCCACGGATTTGTAATTTAATAATTCCTGCAACTTCTTTTGCCATAATTCAGGATTTCAACATTCTGGTTATCAATCATCACCAGCTTACAGTTACTCAGGAAGCATTATATTTTTCATAACCCAAGCTGATTTCTTATATTTATATTATTTATTCTTTCTCTACCTGCATAAAACTCAGTTCTAGCGGAGTTTTTCTACCAAAAATCTTTACCATGACCTTCAGTTTCTTTTTCTCCTCATTAACTTCCTCAATCACACCGGTAAAGCTGTTAAACGGCCCATCAATTACTTTTACTGTCTCTCCAATGAAAAACGGCACATTGATTTCTTCATCACTACTAGCCAACTCATCCACCTTACCCAAAATCCGGTTCACTTCGGCCGGTCTGAGTGGTACGGGATTACCCCCTTTTTCTTCTCCCAAAAAACCGATCACATTCGGGACGTTGGCCAAAGTGTGCGCCACTTCTCCCACGAGAGCAGCTTCCACCAAGACATACCCCGGAAAAAAGTTCAACTCCTTACTAATTTTTTTACCGGAACGAATCTGATACACTTTTTCGGTAGGAATCAATACCTGAGAGATATAGTCTTCCAAATGACGGCGGGCAATTTCGCTTTCAATATATTCCTTCACCTTTTTTTCTTTCCCGCTAATCGCGCGCAACACATACCATTTCTTCTCCTGCTCAGCCATAATATTGCAAATTCAACAAAGCCTAATAAAAAAGCCCGTAAACAAAGTTCATCAGATGCTCAAAAGTGAAATCAAAGACCCAGATCACCAATGCCAAAATGACCCCTGCCACCATCACAACAATGGCGCTGTTCTGGAGCTCATTCCATGTAGGCCATGTCACCTTATGCACAAGCTCATTGTAAGACTCAGAAAAAAAAGACTTTAAATTCATCGTATCCGTTTTTCTCCTAGTTAAAACAGGCCAGCCTATTCGTGGATGAGGTCATCCTTTTATGGACAGGTCCATTTAATAATCGGAATAATTTGCACGGGAGGAGCGACTCGAACGCCCGACACCTGGTTTTGGAGACCAGTGCTCTACCAACTGAGCTACACCCGTGTCAAAATGTTAAAAGGAAAGGATAAAGAAAACCCTCCTGTTTATATCCCGATTATTCAATAATTTCAGTTACCTGTCCTGCACCTACTGTACGGCCACCTTCGCGGATAGCGAAACGCAGTCCCTGGTTCAGGGCTACAGGATAGATCAGTTCAACCGTGATCGTCACATTATCACCCGGCATGACCATTTCTGTTCCTTCCGGCAGGGTGATTTCTCCGGTCACATCAAGTGTCCTCAGGTAGAACTGGGGACGGTATTTGTTGTGGAAAGGAGTATGACGACCCCCTTCTTCTTTTTTCAACACATATACCTCAGCTTTGAACTTGGTATGCGGTGTAATGGAACCGGGTTTTGCCAATACCATTCCCCTTTTGATTTCTTTTTTGTCAACGCCACGCAACAGAAGGCCTACGTTATCGCCGGCTTCTCCTTCGTCGAGGATCTTACGAAACATTTCAACACCGGTTACCACTGTTTTACGTTTATTGGCACCCAGACCGATTATTTCCACTTCGTCACCTGTATGAACAACCCCTGTTTCTATTCTTCCGGTAGCTACGGTACCACGGCCTGTGATAGAGAATATGTCTTCAACAGGCATCAGGAAAGGCTTGTCCACGTCACGCGGAGGCACCGGAATAAATTCATCCACTGCATCCATCAGTTCACGTACTTTATCTTTCCATTTTTCGTCACCCTGCATAGCTCCCAGAGCGGAACCACGGATCACGGGAGTCTCGTCTCCGTCATAACCATAAAAACTCAGCAGTTCACGAACTTCCATTTCAACCAGTTCAATCAGCTCTTCATCATCCACAAGGTCCACTTTATTCAAGAAAACCACAATTCTGGGTACGTTTACCTGCCTGGCCAAGAGGATGTGCTCGCGAGTCTGTGGCATAGGACCGTCAGTGGCAGCCACAACCAGAATAGCGCCGTCCATCTGGGCAGCACCGGTAACCATATTTTTCACATAGTCGGCATGGCCCGGGCAGTCAACATGTGCATAGTGTCTTTTGTCGGTTTCATATTCAACATGAGCAGTGTTGATGGTGATCCCTCTTTCTTTTTCTTCGGGGGCATTGTCAATGGAATCAAAGTCCTTAACCTGAGCCAGTCCCTTTTCGGCCAGAACCATGGTAATGGCGGATGTTAATGTGGTTTTCCCATGATCAACATGACCAATAGTTCCAATATTAACATGCGGTTTCGTCCGTTCGAATTTTTCTTTTGCCATAATTAAAAAAATTAAATGTTCAATAAAATCTATTCTTCTTTTTTTTTATTATAAAATTTGAGCCAATGACGGGAATTGAACCCGTGACCTCATCCTTACCAAGGATGCGCTCTACCACCTGAGCTACATCGGCTTCAACAGAGCGGGAGACGGAACTCGAATCCGCGACCCTCAGCTTGGAAGGCTGATGCTCTACCAACTGAGCTACTCCCGCAAAAATATTTCCAAGCTTTGAAAGAACCTGTTGCAGGCTGATAGTCGGTCACAGACTGCCTTTCCTTTTAATCCGGTTATTTCCAAAAAATAAGAAACACCTGTAAAAAGGTGGGGAGAGCAGGATTCGAACCTACGAAGGCATTCGCCAGCAGATTTACAGTCTGCCCCAGTTGACCGCTTTGGTATCTCCCCAAATTTTTTCTCCGCGTCAAGGAGCCGATGGAGGGATTCGAACCCACGACCTGCTGATTACAAATCAGCTGCTCTGACCAACTGAGCTACATCGGCCTATCAAAGAACTCTGATAATCAGGACACCTCCAAAAATCGGATTGCAAATGTAGAAAAAACTATGAATATCACAAAAATAATACCACAATTTTTTTTTCTAATCAAATCTTTTTTTTTATTTTCTCTTTTTGCTTGGTAATTTGCTTTTTCAGAGCATCTATAGCCTGGTCGGTGGCTTCTTCAAAACTCTTACATTGTTTTTTAGCAAATAGTGATGTCCGGGGCATTTCAACTCTTATCTCTGTGATTTTATTCTCCTGAACATCCGATTTGTCCAAACGCAGAAAAATCTCAGCACTGATCATACTCTCATTCAATTGTGCAAGTTTTTTCATCTTAGCTTCAATAAAATCCAGCAGTTTCTTATCTGCATCAAATTTCAACGAATGAATCTGAATATTCATAATTTGCCCTCCTTATTATTATGCTCGCGGATGAGCTTGTTTATATATGGTCTTTAACTTCTCAAATGTACTATGTGTATATATTTGGGTTGCCGAAAGGTTTGCATGACCCAGTATTTCCTTGATAGCATTCAGATCAGCACCCCTGTTCAGTAAATGGGTGGCAAAGGTATGACGAAGAACATGGGGACTTCTCTTCGACAAAGAGGTAACTAACCCCAGATATTGGTGAACAATACGGTAAATCAGCTTGGGATAAAGGGATTTTCCTTTCCCTGTAACAAATAAATAATCTGTATCAGGAAAAACATTTTGTTTCTCTTCCAGATAATGCTGCAGATCTTGTTCCAGTTCTCTGGTGATGGGAACCTGCCTTTGTTTGTTTCTCTTTCCGGTCACCCGGATCACATGATCCCTTAAACGCAAATCAGAATCTTTCAACCCTGCCAACTCGGAGCTCCTTATCCCTGTTTCATACAAAATTTCAATGACCATTTTATTTCTCAGTCCCGTAAAGTCATCGCCAAAATCAAAATCATCCAGCAAACGGTTGATTTCTTTTTCCCTTACAAAGACAGGCAACGGCTTCCCGGTTTTTGGGCCTTTTACCAATCCGGCAATATTTGTAGCTATCCCTTCCCTCTGCAAATACCTGTAAAATGCTTTCACCGATGAAAGCTTCCGGTTTACTGTTCTGGCTGACATCCCCTGTTCCATCAAAGATACGATCCAGTCTCGCACATGAGTATCTTCAACATCTGTCCATTTCATGGATTTTTCCCGGAATTTAATAAAAGCAATGAATTGATCCAGATCAGTGAGATACGAACGCACTGTATGAGCAGAATATCTCTTCTGATAACTTAAATAATCTATATATTTATTTATAATTTGCATGAGCTACGGGACTGTGGGATTGAATTTACAGATTCAGAAAAAGAATCGTCCCGCACCACTACATATATCCTCTATGCATTGGTCTGCTTTAGTTTTTGAATATATTCAGCATGTTTTTTTATTTCGCGGCGTCGCACGGAAGGTTTCATATAAGCCTGACGTTCTCTCAGCTCGCGCATGATGCCGGTTTTCTCAAACTTACGTTTATACTTTTTTAATGCTCTTTCAATGTTTTCTCCTTCTTTTACTGGTATTATGATCATAGTTTTTTTTTAAATGAGCTGCAAATTTAGAAATTGGTTTTTTTATATCAAAATTTATTTATCATTCCATTTATTTT